>NZ_JBFUID010000021.1:0-90141 GCF_056402055.1 Pseudomonas sp. P4_C4
GGCCAGGTCTGCGGCCGGTCCATGACTGCGGTGCGCGAAGGTCTGCTGATAGGGCAGCTTCAACATTTGCGCATACGCCGCTTCAGCCAGACGCGGTTGGCTGAAGCCCAGCGTTGCACACCACAGGCCTGACATGCCCTCGATGTAGCGCCGGCCTTGGTCATCAAATACATGAATGCCCTCGCCACGCTCGATCAGCAATGGACCGAGTTGTTCGTGCAGTCGCAGATTGGTCTGCGAGTGGAGATGGTGGGCGATGTCTCGCTTGGCCAGGGCCGAATCACGAGCGGTCATGACGTCATCCTCTTAAATCATTAATCAGTCGTATGCGTATGCGGTACGTAGTTTCATTTTTACGACTATTGGCGGTGATCGTCAAATGTTTTGTGTATCGCTGTAAGCAATAACGTTTCGTTGGAAGAAAAATTATTCGATGGATTTTTGTAAGGGGAAAGACTTTTGTCGAGAAATCATCCGCTTATGCTGCGGTCGGTGAGATGTCGAGATGAGGAGTTCAGTAAGGCGAAAATGCAGAGTCACAGACTTGTTTATCGATGATATACAGTTGTATCGTTTCGCCTACGCGAACACAGTGCTTTAGCACAAAGCTTGCCAGCTCGACGCGGGCTTCGATGAATCGCATGAACGGGATCAAATATGAGCGACGATGCAGGGAAAGGTGGAGTCAGATCGGTGCAACTGGCCCTCGATGTGCTCGAACGAGTGGCAAGCGCGGGGGATGAGATTGGGGTCAGTGAGTTGGCCGTACAACTGGGGACTACTAAAGGCTCAGTGTTCAGGCACCTGAAGACTCTGGTCGAGCGCGGTTACTTGAGTCAAAACCCGCAGACCTCAAAGTATCGACTGGGCATCCAGGCCTATGTGCTCGGGCAGGTAGCCGCCAGCGGCATCGACCTGCTAAGTGCATCCGCTGACGCCATTCGAGATCTGCGAGACGAACTGGGATTGACGGTGGTTCTGTCGGTGCTTCAAGCGCGCCGGTTGATAGTGGTCGAAACGCTATTGGGTAAATCCGCGCTTGAAATTGGTGTGCGTATCGGCACTGAACTGCAGCTGCATTGCAACGCCCAGGGCAAGGTCGCGCTGGCCTTTGCCAAGCAGTTGAGCATGGATCAACTCCCAGGCGAGTTGCCCGCCATCACGGTGAATACGGTGACCGACCGTGCCGATTTGGTGCACCAGGTCAGCGAAGCGAGGTCTCAAGGTTGGGCGTCAGCCATCGAGGAAGAAACACTGGGAATTTCTGCTATCGCTGCTCCGATATTAGGCATCAACGAGGAATTTATCGGCACTGTAGCGCTGGTGGCGACCGTGCAGAATATTTCTCGTGAACTGGATCCTGAACAGGTCAGGGCATTGAAAAAAGCAGCGTTGCGCGCGTCTTGGAACCTTGGGTTCAAAGGAGACTTTTGACGGGTGTAGTCATTACTGGCTAGCCGCATCCAAATCGACATGCTCCACATACACGACTTCACGGACGAGCCGGTGTAGGGGTCACCTTGGACGGGTATAGGCCGATCTTCTACTGCTTCCTACTATGGGGTCATGTTCAATGCCCCATTGGGGTAACAAGAAGCCTGAGTCATGGCGATCGACAGTAATGATTGTTCACGCCTGGGCCCTGCAGCTCGTGTATTTCTCGAGCACACACACGGTCACTTTTTGATGGGCAGTGGCAGGCGCCTACAGCCAGCATTGCTGTGCTCGACCCCTCCAGTGGTCATCAGATCAGTGCTATCGGGGCAGGCAATGCCGCGGATATCGACGCCGCTGTGCAGGCTGCTCATCGTGCTTTCAATCAGCCATCCTGGCGCGGACTGTCGCCGCTGGATCGTGAACGCCTGATCCTGCGCCTGGCCGATTTGATCGAAGCCAATATGGCACTTCTGGCTCAAGTCGAAAGCGTCGATAACGGCATGCCTTTGGGCTTTGCCGAAATCAACGTGGGCGTCGCCGCTGACGTTCTGCGCTACATGGCCGGCTGTGCACACGGCTATCCGCGCGAGCGTAGCTTACAGTTGTAGCGAGTCGGTGAAAAAAAACATTCCGATATTGCCGACTGCCTGCACTGAGGGTACGTCCATGAACCATAAGCTTTCTTCGAGTATCTGCGGTTTATTGGCTGGGGTTGTTCTGGCCAGCAATGCTTCGGCTCAGGTCACCTTGGTGTCTTGGGGGGGCATTTTTCAAGATGCGCAGCGAGAAGTGTTCTTCGATCCCCTGCGATCCGAAGGGCTGAACATTCATGAAGACAGTTGGGACGGTGGCATGGGTATCTTGCGTTCGAAGATCATGGCCGGTGACTCCGGATGGGAGCGTCAACCCAACCCTGAGGACGGGCGCAGCGCACTGCTTTGCCTGAGTGCGGAAGGCAAGGAGATGGTCCACCGGATCCTCGATGATTCTCACGAGCGAAACGAACGCATGCTGCCAGGTCCCATTCACAGGCTCGGCAGTTGCCAACTTGCGCGCACTGTGTTTTGGCCATTGCCTTTAGGTCATCCAATTCAAGCACAACTGTTTGAAGATCAAGTAAAACATCTTGTTGGTGCTGCTGTAGAGCGTTGCGCTCTCGTAGCAGCGTGTCCCGATCTGCTTGCAGCGCAAGAAAGGTTCCTAGATTGATTTTCTCTTGATCTTCTCTGCGTGACCCAAACAGAAAGCTTGGCTTTTGATCAGAATGGTAGACCTACATCCAATGACGTAAATCAGAGTGACGGATTGTTAGCTGAGCTGGCTCGACATGACTTCCCAAAGGGACTGAAATACCAAGACTGCCATACGGTAATTCTTTGTTTCGTATGGCATCATAGATTTTTTCCGTAGCTATATACAGACATGGCCATTGAGGGAATAGGGCAGAAAGTTCATCAAGATAGGATAAAGTTGCTTGCCTGATTTGTGCTTCGAAATGAAAGAGATTGCACCAGCGCAATGCCGCTTCAATTGGGCGATAGAGAATTTTGGCGTGTGGATTGTATGTGTCGGACATAAAACGATGGACCTCCACTCCTCATGGAAGGCCTCTGCCGAACACCTGTGTTTCAACCAAACTAAGGGTGGCGGCTGTTTACTCGGATTTATGATTCGGTGAGGTCATCCATTCTCGTCGAAACATTGCACGTAATTTGTATTTGTCGATACTAAGAACATCCCCTCCTCGACAATGAATGACGAATAAGCTTTGAATGCTTTTGCTAAGAATGCTGCCACAGACTCGTCAGAAAACTGCAACATTATGAATGAATGCCCATCGTGGCGAAAAAACGCAAGGAGTTTAGTAATAGCTTGAGACCCGATTTTATTTCGCCTGTGCTCCGGAAAAATAAACAAACGACGAATTTCAGATGTCGTACGACGAAAAATGCAAAATCCGACAGCTTTGTCGCGCAATAATATTATAAGACACACATCATCTAGATCCTTGTCAGGCTCAGTGAACCAAGCGAGCTCCGGCTTGGCGGCCAACTGAACGGTAGCAATCATTGCCAGACGCTGCTCCTTGCTAGCTAAAATAATCGTTAATTGCCTTACCATGTTGTTTGCTCTTTCGCAGCTGATCGCTTGACTATCATAGGTATCTGACCTCCCAGTATTAGTCGGCCTTGGGATCGGACTGTCCAATTGGCTATTGTCAGATGTTTACAGGCAATATCATTTGAAAGTTCAATATTAAAGGAGCTGCTATTTTTATTTTTTACTGAAAAGGCACTCATGTTTTTAGACTCAAATCGTACGGAATTCAAGGTTGTTAAAGCTTTGGCAGTGTCGCAGTGAACATAAGTACACAACCTTCCCGTTTGAAGGTGACATTGCGAAAATGTTGTTTCAGATGGGTTTCAAAACCTGCTTCGGTATCCGCGCTATTAGCGAAAATGCACTTTCGGTTGTAGATTGTCATCAGCCTGCGTCCAAAGCCATTGTGGTCGGTGGCATCACCCAGAATGGTTGCACTGAACAATATGCCTTGGGGATCGACAATGCTCAGGAAACCCAGTTCGTCGAACCTGCCGATATAGCCGGACAGGAAAAAGCCAGACGCGCGCTTCATTACTCCAGTACAACCGTGCGCGATGTAGCGAACGGGTGAGCGGCACGTTGGCAAACAAGCGTTTTTCCCAGTTGGCATAGGCCCGTTCATCTCGTGGGATCACCCAGGCAGGGGTGCGCTGCAGGATGTGTAGCTTGGCCACTTTTTGCGCAATTTCCGGGGCGTACTGGATAGCGCTGCTGCCCGTGCCAATCGACAGTACATGCTTGCCTGTCAGATCGTAATCATGGTCCCACTGCGCTGAGTGGAATATTTGGCCCTTGAATTTTTCCTGCCCTGGAAGCGTGGGGATAGACGGGACATGAAGGGGGCCGGAAGCCATTACCACATGGCGAGCAACAAACTGCTCACCTGCCATGGTGTCGACGGCCCACAGTCCCTTGGCCTGATCGAAGTGCATGGCGCAGACTTTACGATTGAAGCGCACGAATGGACGGATGCCGAATTTATCTGTCGTATCCAGAATGTATTGCTGGATTTCCTGCCAGCCTGCATAACGTTTGCTCCAGTCGTGCTTCGGTGCAAAGGAAAACGAATACATGTGCGATTGCACATCGCAGGCAGCGCCCGGATAGCTGTTTTCCCTCCAGGTGCTGCCTACTTCGTCGGCCTTTTCTAGCACAACAAAGTTGTCGTTACCTGCTTCGCGCAACTTGATGGCCATGCCCAGCCCACCAAAACCTGAACCAATGATGACGACATCGATAATTTTTCTTACGCCGGTATCGGCTTGTGCTTGGTTGTTCATAGGCATTCTTGGACGGGGAGGAAACTCGACGGGGCCAGTCTAGGAACCTGTACTTGCTGGGGCTATGCTAGGATTGAGAATAAATTGATAATTCCGGCAAGCTAATAAAACCAATACGGCCAGTCACCCTATCCTCGGATTCATCTACATCATCAAGAGCCTGCATAAGCAGGGTTTGGATGTCTCCCCGCTACTACAGCGCCATGGTCTGAATCTGGAGCACCTGGCCCCCGATGCCCGTATTGATCGTAACCTGGAGCTACGCCTGCTCTGTGAGTTAGCCGAAGAGCTGGAAGAGCCCAGCATCGGCCTGAGCATGGGAAGTGGCGTTGGCTTTGCCGGCTACGGTCCCCTGGGGCTGCTTATGTTGAGTTGCGATACCGTCTATGAGGTCATGCACTGCGGACTGCGCTATCAACAATTGACCTATCTGTTCAGCGAACTTGGTTTTCATCCCGGCGAGAAAACTAATGCTTTGACCCTGACACCACTCAAGCTGGCAGAGCCAGCGCGGCGATTGATGGTCGACCATCCAGATGGCCGGCACCTACAAGTTTATACGCGACATTCAGACCAGCCTGCACAAGGGCCTGCACGTCATTCAGGTAGACATTCCTTACCCCAAGCCCGCGCAGGCCCAGCTCTATGAGCAGTTTTATGGTTGCTCAGTGAGGTTTGCCGCGAGTAAAGGGCGTTTCTGGATGTATAACGTGCACTTTCAATCGCACCTGCCCAGTGGCGATCCGACGGCTAAAGCGCTCTACCGCCAGCAATGCGATCAACTGTTGCAAAAGCAAAAACAGGAACAGACCAGCAGTAACCTAGCCGAACAGGTGCGTGCGCACTTGACCCTATTTACCGAAGACTTTCCAGCGGTCGCAGAGGTGTCCGCGATTCTGGGATTGCCCGAGCGGACCTTGCGTCATGAACTGCGCCGTCTGGGGACTTCGTTTCGTCGCATTCTGGACGACTTGCGCTTCAATCGCGCACGGCAGTTACTCGAGAACAGCCAGCTACCCGGGCCGACTCAAGCTCTGGGCGCAACAGCCTATGAGGGTGTTCGCGTCTCTGGTGCCGCGTACGCTGGAAAAGACAACATCGACTCGTTTGGCGTGTGCGCGTAAGTTGAGGACAGCACGGCGCTGAGTCGATCGCCCAACAGGTTCCAGGCGCTTTTCTTCTCTTCGGCATAGTCGTGATGCAGGTAGTGGCGTCTCACCCGCGAGCCTGCCAGTACATGATTTTGGCAGCGATCGATGACGTCCAGGCTGACCCCCAAAGCCTGCATCATGGTCGCGCCCGTGCGGCGCAGGTCATGTGGCGTCCAGTCGCCGTTTTGGCCGTGGGCAAGGAGCAGGGTGTCGTCGTGACGCCGTCTTGAGAGGGCCTTGCGGTTTTTGAACCGGGCTTGGCGATCGCCGACCTGTTTACTCACCACCTTTACGTCCACATGCCCATCATCCTGCTTGTTCGGAAAGCACCACTGGGAGTCTCCCGTCAGGGTCTTGAGTTCCTGAAAAAAATGCAGGGCGAAGGGGGAGAGGAACACATGGTGGTCCTGTTTCTTGCCCCGGGTGCCTTTGACGTTTTCGCTGGGGAGGAACCAGGTCTGCCGGTCCAGATCGACGTTTTTCCATTCGGCCTGGAGCAACTCGCCTATCCGGCACAAGGTGCCCAAGCTGATCCAGAGCGCGAGTTGAGTTTCTTTTTTCAACGGCCGAATGCCATCGTATTTTTGGCCCGCGGGGAGGGCGTTGTAATCGGCGGTCATTTGCTGGAAGCGGTTGTGCAATTCCAATAGCTCAGCCGGGGAAAGGATGCGGCTTCTTTCCGCTTCGTAGTCGGCAGGGATCAAGGGGGAGATGTCGACCAGTTCCGTCGGATCGCCCTCGACCAGTAACGCCCGCCAGGGCTGGCGCTTTCTGGCCCAGCTGAACATCTGGGTGAGGTCGGCGAAGAAACTGATGGCTTGTCGGTGAGCGCCGCGGTTGACCACGGTGCGGGTCAGCGCCCGAATATCGTGTTCGGACACACTACTCACCGCGGTCTTGCCAAGTGCCGGGAATAGGTCCTTGTTAAAACGGCGCTGCAACTCGGCATTGCCGTCTTTCCGCGCGACGCCATCCAACAGCCAGGCCTTGGCCAGATCCTGGACGGTCAGTGTTTGCGCCTTCGACGTCTTTACCTGTTCGGCCTCTATATCAGCCGCGGCGTATGCCTGTGTCTTGGCGGTCTTCTTTTGCTCGTTAGGATTGATTTGCTCATCGATGAGCGCCCGGGCTTGGTTGCGTGCCTTGCGGATGTCCGTCAGGGATTTGCGCGGCCAGGTTCCGCAGGCGTACTCTTTGTTCTGGTCGCCCCAGCGATAACGATAGAAAAAGCTGACCGACACACCGTCCTTGCGGACGGAGATTCGACCGGCCAGATTGCCATCCTCCCGGAGGATTCGGCCGGCATCGTTGGGAGTCAGCGACTCGAGTTCTTTGATGGTAATTTTGGCCATGAAATGGACTCCCCCTACTTTTACCCCCACAAAAACGTCGGCTCTTAATGGACGTTACTAGACTCTCGTAGAGCAGAACACCGCTGGAGCTCAAGCAAATACTGGCTTAGAAAAATCCAGAGTAAAATTTTGGGATCTTTCAAGAAGTATGAAAAAGGAGATGGGGTGCTAGGGGTCGAGTGTTCGAATCACTCCGTCCCGACCATTTAATTTCAAGAAATCCAGTCACTTAGCGGTGACTGGATTTTTTTATAGCTTATCGTATTTTACATTGCTGATTTTTGCCCCGCTTTTTGCCCCACCGAAGATTTCGATTATCCGCCGGTCTGACTGTGTGGGGGATTTTACGTAGAGTGTGCGTTACCGGGGTTTCAAGCGACTCCGGTGTGAGTTCACGCCGCTTTTGGCCCTTTTTCGCGCTGCCTTTGGCACCAATCCTGTCTGATATTTCTCTTCCTTTCTCAGCTTTTTCGCATGTCAGATAGCCTTGCCAAGCGCCCTGTTTCCGGGCGATTAGGGCGTTTTTCCTCACCCGCTCCGCGGCACTAAACCTTGGAAGCTCAGTTCCGATTCTTCGTTCTTAACGGTCACCATCCAAAATCAGCGAACCGGCTGTACGTCACGCGGGCCGTGCCTTTGAAGACAAACRGAAGCACCTTTAGGCCGGACTTCCGATTGTGCGCTAGGGAAACGGAACAGAGCGCGGGGAKGCGGGGAGGGTGGTTGGGCAATCGCCAGGTCTGCGGAAGGTCTCTAGTCGCCGGYCGAGCCCTTTGATCACAAGGCCCAGGGGCCGATTTGGAATCAAACYATCGCGTCCGAGAGCCTKMYTCATACCTCCAAATTCGACGTTTTTGGGCCCAAACCGCAGTGCCAAACAGACCGCAAATTCACCCGACTTCTTGCTGTTTTGGTGAMAAACCATTTTGCAGGTAGTTGGCACCGATTGAGTGCCGCTGAACCCWCGAAAGATCCGTCGGCCGCGGCTTCTAGCGGTCAGCTCGGAATCTCTTGCAAGGTCCTGGTCGGTGCCAAATCCGCTGCTAACTCACAATAACGCCGACGGAGACTCTCCGTGTATCGGTAGTTCTGCTCTGCGTTTCTTAGGCGTGTTCATATTCGCCTCAAAGCTATCCACAAAAAACGGGGGTATACCTGTGGATAATGGCCCGGACACTGCGGAATACAGGGCTTGCAATGCAATGGTCAGTAACAGAGCAAGTTTTGTGTTCGGCTGAGCCTTGTTGGCGGTAATCTGCCCGTTATCAAAACTGTGCAGCAGTATTACTCTCAATTGCCTCTGCAGCTGTCAGAGTATTTCTCATCAAACAAGCAACGGTCATAGGACCTACGCCACCTGGAACTGGAGTAATTGCTGCTGCAACGTCCTTGGCAGAGTTGAGATCGACATCACCCACCAGAACCGACAGCCCGTCTCTTTCAACTCTGTTGATACCAACGTCAATGACCACTGCACCTGGCTTGATCGCCCTTGCATCAATAAATTCCGCCCGTCCAATCGCTACCACTAGGATGTCGGCCTGACGACATTCAGCGATGAGATCTCGTGTTCGGGAATGCACAATCGTGACCGTGCAGTTTTCCTGCAAGAGCAAATTCGCCATTGGCTTTCCGACGATGTTGGACCTGCCGACAATTACCGCTTTTTTACCGCTAAGGTCACCGATCTGATCCTTCAACATCATCAGGCATCCCAGAGGAGTGCAGGGAATCAGTTTGGCTTTACCCTGACCCAGCAGACCCACGTTGATCGGATGGAAACCGTCGACATCTTTGGCCGGATTAATTGCTGCAATAACCTTCGACTCATCGATATGGGCGGGCAACGGAAGCTGCACCAAAATCCCATGCACATAGCGGTCATTGTTCAGCTTATCGATCAGGTTCAGCAGGTCCGCTTCGGACGTATCGCTTTCCAGTAGGTGAGGGAAGGAGTCAATCCCGGACTCAAGCGCCTTTTTCATTTTGGTTTTCACGTAAACCTGACTGGCAGGATCGCTCCCGACTAGTACGACAGCCAGCCCTGGTGCTCTGCCGCGTTTCTCCCTGAAGGCCCTTGCACCGACGGCGACATTCTTGCGCAAGATTTCGGCAAACGCCTTCCCGTCGATTATGGAGGCCTCCGCATTGGGCGCGTTATCCAAAGATTGTGTAATGGTCATTTCGTCCTACCCCATTAGCGGTCAGAAAGCTGCCTCCACGTTCTTGGAGGCAGTTGCATAATCAAGACTTCAGGCGTTCGCCTTTCGGGTCGTAAAGGCATCCACGAATGACTTTCGCGGAGCATTCTTCACCCAGAATTGTGATGGTCAGCTCAGTATCCAGGGACGCAAGTTCGCGCTTGATAAAGCCCATGGCCAAACTCTTATTAACGCGATAACCATAGGCGCCTGATGTGGTAAGCCCTACCAGTTTCCCTTGATGGAAAATTGGCTCGCTACCCAATGCATCAGTAGGGCCCGCTTGCACTTCCATCAGCACGAGACGGTGGGTACTCGGCTTCTCTTTTTCTGCCAGCACTGCCGCACGCCCTTCAAAATCACCTTTATCAGTCTTGATGAAGTAACCCATGTTGGCAGCTAGCGCCGAGTACTCTGTTGTCAGCTCGCGGCCCCAGATTTGATAACCCTTTTCGATGCGCATCGAGTCCATGGCCCGCAGCCCGAAGTCGACGATTCCATGCGCTTCACCCGCCCAAACGAGTGCTTCGTAAAGTGCTTGCTGGTGTTGGAGTGGATGGTGGAGTTCCCATCCCAATTCGCCGACAAAGTTCATCCKCAACGCGCGTACGGGAGCGCCAACGACCTGGATCTCCTGGCCAGTAAACCAGGGGAATGCTGCATTACTCAGATCGGTGTCGGTAAGTTTGGACAGCACTTCTCGTGCTCTAGGGCCAGCCAGGATGAGCGTGCCCCAGTCCCTGGTGATATTCGCGATGGAGATATTCGCGTATTTCGCTGCCCGTTGCCGCAGCCAATCTTCAATCAGCAGCTCGCAAGCCGCTGGGCACATCAGGTAAAACGCGCCGCTTTCCAGTAGCGTCATGGAGAATTCCCACGCCACGCTTCCTGATGGGGTGAGTACGTGGGCGAGAGCTACATCCCCGCATTTGGCAGGAACCTGGTTGGGGCTGATCCGATCCAGAAATGAACGAGCATCCTTTCCAGATATCTCGAATTTTGTGAAGGCGCTCAGATCGAGGATACCCACGCGATTTTGCACCGCTTCACATTCCGACCGGACTGCTGCATCCCAATTGCCCCGGCTGTAGCTGAAGTTCTCGACGGGGGCATGGGCAGATTGTGCAAACCAGCTGGCACGCTCCCAGCCGTAATAAGCGCCGAACACGGCATTCTTGTGTTTGAGTATTTCGTAAATCGGCGTGGTCTTCACTTCGCGACACGCCGGGCGCATCGCGTATTCGTTCGGGCAGCTTAGTTGGTATTCGTTGGCGTACAGCTCAAGCGATTTGGTGACGGTGTAGGAAAGGTTCGCGTAGCTACCAAAGCGTCGGGAATCCAGCTCCCAAAGTTCAACCTCAGGGTGGCCGTCGATTATCCACTGAGCAAGGTAACGGCCCGCGCCGCCACCCTGAGTGATCCCGAAACTGAACCCTGCGCAAGCGAAGTAGTTGTCGTAGCCGTGCACGGGCCCGAGTAGGGGAAGCCCATCCGGGGTGTACACGATAGGGCCATTGACCACGGTCTTGATCCCGCCGTCACCGATTATCCCCACTTGTTCCATCGCTGCACCGATGATTTCTTCGAGACGGTTCAGTTCGGGTTGCAGCAGTTCCTGACCGAACGTCGCTGGAACGCCGTCGACTGCCCAGGCCACCGGCTCGCGCTCGTAGGGGCCGAGTATCAGCCCTTTCCCTTCCTGGCGAAGGTAGTAGGAAATATCGGGATCGCGAAGCAGGGGCAGAAGGTTGGATCTGTCCACCAGGGCTGGAATATTGTCAGTGACCAGATACTGATGTTCCAGAGAACAGATTGGAAACTGATGGCCGATCATGGCGGCCACTTCATTTGCTCTGAAGCCTGCGGCGTTCACGATAATGTCTGCGTGAATGACACCTTGTTCGGTAGTCACTTCCCATTTTTTGTCGGCGAGTTGAGTAATCGCGGTAACCGGATTGTGCCGAACAATGGTAGCGCCGTAACCACGTGCCAATTGAGCCATGGCATTGGTCACACTGGTAGGATCGATATGACCGTCATACGGGTCCCAAAGCCCGCCCAGCAAACCGGTGGTGTCCAGGAAGGGATGCAGTTCCTTCAAGCGTTCATTGTCGACAACTTCGACGCCAGTCAAACCGGCGAGTGTGGCCAGGCCTGCTACCCGCTTGAACTCATCCAGACGTTCTTTGGTATGCGCAAGCCGGATCGAACCTGTTTGATGGTGGCCGACCGATTGACCAGTCTGTTCCGCGAGTTGTTGATACAGCTCGATGCTGTTTTTCTGAAGCTTCATGATGTTCAGGCTGGTACTGAACGAAGGAAGGTTGCCCGCGGCGTGCCAGGTTGATCCAGATGTCAGTTCAAGCTTCTCCACCAGCATGACATCCGTCCAGCCGGATTTGGCCAGATGGTAAAGCGTGCTCACACCAGTAATACCACCACCAATCACTAAAACTTTGGCTTCCGATTTCATCTCGGGGGGATCCTTTGACGGGTCTATTGGAGACGTGATTCGCCGGGGCTCCGGGCGTCTGGATTCGATGCTAAGGCGCTTGAGATGGCACTACAAACGATGTATACCAGTGTCATTTATAAGTAGGGCTTATGCCGGGGTGCCGCGATGTCGTTGACCAATCTTCAGCTCAACTGGCTTCGGACGTTTGAATCAGTCGGGCGGCATTTGAGTTTTTCTGCTGCGGCAATTGAACTGAACATGAGCCAGTCGGCGGTCAGCCAGCAGATAAAATTGCTCGAACACAAACTTGGCAAGGCGCTATTCCTAAGGCAAACACGTTCGATCCAGCTGACCGTATCGGGGCGGGCGTATTTGGCAGTGGTCCGGGAAGGCCTTTGGCACATGCACCAAGGGATGAACAACATCTTCAGCTCGGTCGCCCAAGGCGTACTTGAATTGAGCGTCAACAACTCTTTTGCGCAGCTGTGGCTCGCCCCCCGCATGGAACGCTTTGCTGAGCTGTATCCGCAAATTTCTCTTCGCATGTACGGTGTTAACTGGGAGGCGGATGCGCCACCTTCCAGCGCAGAGCTGGAGATTCGCTATGGTGCGGGTAACTGGCAGCAGTACGACATCCAACAGCTGCTCTCAACTGAGCTGAAACCGTACTGCTCACTGGACGTTGCTGCCAAACTTCGAAGTGCCGGGGGATTGCTCAGCCTGCCCTTGATCGATGTGTTGGGCACACCCAATGGCTGGAGCGACTGGTTGGCTACTTACCCGCAAGGTGAGGCAGAAAACTATCAGCGTTTCTACGTCGACAGTTACGCAATCGCGGCGAGCATGGCCATTGAAAACGCAGGCGTGTGTCTGCTTAACGAGGAACTCGTGGAGAAATCCAGGCTGCGTGGACAGCTCGTGTCGCCGCTCGATCAGAGCATTGAGTGTCTTGCTGGGTTCTACTTGCTGAAGCCGCACAACAAGCCGCTATCAGGGGCTGCACAAGCCTTTTGCACTTGGCTGGAGTCGGAGCTTCGTTAATCTCTGCGGACGGGGTGAGGAGTCAGGAGCCCGCCATAGGCGGGCTCCTTTCCCTTAACTGTTACTTGGAAACGCGAACTGCGCAGCCTCATGGCTGGCACGTTGTGGCCAGCGCTGTGTGATCGCCTTGCGACGCGTGTAGAAACGAACACCATCCGGACCATACGCATGAAGATCGCCAAACAGCGAGCGCTTCCAGCCGCCAAAGCTGTGGTACGCCACCGGAACCGGTAGCGGAACGTTCACACCCACCATGCCGACTTCGATTTCGTCACAGAACAAGCGCGCAGCTTCACCGTCGCGAGTGAAGATGCAAGTACCGTTGCCGTACTCGTGATCGTTGATGAGTTGCATGGCCTGTTCAAGGCTCGCTACGCGTACGATGCACAGCACGGGACCGAAAATCTCTTCCTTGTAGATGCGCATTTCAGGCGTCACGCGGTCGAATAGGCATCCACCCAGGAAGAAGCCATTTTCGTTGTTGGTTACCTGAAGCCCACGACCATCGACGACCAACTCGGCCCCGGATTCAACACCTTCGTCCACGTAGCCCTTCACTTTGTCCCGGAGGGCGCCAGTGATCAGTGGTCCCATGTCGAGGCCACAGGATGTGCCTGCGCCAATTTTCAGCGCCTGGATCTGCGGTACCAGCTTATCGATCAGCGCATCGGCGATTTGGTCGCCCACACAAACGGCGACGGAAATCGCCATGCAGCGTTCGCCGCAGGAGCCGTAAGCCGCCCCCATCAGGGCGCTAACGGCATTGTTCAGGTCAGCGTCCGGCATGAGCACAGCATGGTTTTTAGCGCCGCCCAAGGCCTGGACACGCTTGCCGCGTTTGGTGCCTTCGGCGTAGATGTATTCAGCAATCGGCGTCGACCCTACGAAGCTCAATGCTTTCACTTCCGGCGCCTCGATCAACGCATCGACCGCTTCTTTATCGCCGTGAACTACGCTCATCACCCCTTTAGGCAAACCCGCTTCTATCAGCAACTCTGCAATGTAAAGGGTAGAGCTTGGATCGCGCTCCGAAGGCTTGAGGATGAAGCAGTTGCCGCACACGATGGCCAACGGATACATCCAGAGTGGAACCATCGCCGGAAAGTTGAACGGCGTAATACCAGCCACAACTCCGACGGGTTGGAAGTCGCTCCAGGCATCGATGTTCGGGCCAGCGTTGCGGCTGAACTCACCCTTCAGGATTTCTGGGGCCGCGCACGCAAACTCGACGTTCTCGATCCCGCGTTTGAGTTCCCCAGTAGCATCTTCAATGGTTTTGCCGTGCTCTTCGCTGATCATTTGCGCGATTTTGGCTTCGTTCTGCTCCAGCAACTGCTTGAAACGAAACATGACCTGAGCGCGCTTGGCGGCCGGAGTCTTGCGCCATGCAGGAAAGGCGGCTGTCGCGACGTCAATGGCGTGTTGAACGGTGGCGCGATCCGCGAGTGAGACCTGATGGATGACCTCACCCGTGGAAGGGTTGAACACGTCCGCGGTGCGGCCGGCGGTGGCGATATGCTCGCCGTTGATCAGGTGTTGAATGATGCTCATGGATAAAGACCTGCAAGATTGAAAATAGAAGTGATGCTGGCGGAGTTGACCCGCCAGCATGGGTGGTTTGCCTGCACGTTGTTGCGTTAATCGATGTGGTTCAAGGCTTCCCCGACGGCGTCAAACATCCGGTCAAGATCTTCAGGTTTAGCGTTGAAGGTCGGCCCGAACTGAAGGGTGTCGCCGCCGAAGCGCACGTAGAACCCCGCTTTCCAAAGCGCCATGCCCGCCTCGAACGGACGAACAATTGCATCCCCTTCGCGGGGTGCAATTTGAATAGCGCCTGCGAGGCCGCAGTTCCTGATGTCAACGATGTGTTTTGCGCCCTTGACGCCGTGCAATGTGCGTTCGAAATGCGGTGCCAGATCAGCTGATTGTTGGATGAGGTTTTCCTTCTCCAGCAGATCCAATGTTGCGAGGGCCGCAGCGCAGGCAACCGGGTGCGCCGAGTAGGTGTAGCCATGGCCAAATTCGACCGCGTATTCCGGACTCGTCTGATTCATGAAGGTTTGGTAGATCTCACTGGAAGCGATCACGGCGCCCATTGGAATGGCGCCATTGGTGATCTGCTTGGCCACGTTCATGATGTCCGGCTTCACGCCGAAGTACTCCGCGCCGCTCCAGGTGCCCATCCGCCCGAACCCGGTGATCACTTCGTCGAAAATCAACAGGATATTGTGTTGAGTGCAGATCTCTCGAAGGCGCTGCAAGTAACCTTTGGGAGGCACGATGGCACCTGCGGAACCCGACATCGGCTCGACAATAACGGCTGCGATGTTCGTCGCGTCATGCAGTTCAATGAGCTTCAACAACTCATTTGCCAGTTCCACACCACCGGTTTCCGCCATTCCTTTGGTGAAGGCCAATCCCGGCTGCAACGTGTGGGGCAGGTGGTCGACATCCATTAGTTGACCGAACATCTTGCGGTTGCCCCCGATGCCACCCAGGCTCGTGCCGGCGATGTTCACGCCGTGATAGCCGCGTGCTCGGCCGATCATTTTGGTCTTGGTCGACTGACCCTTGAGGCGCCAGTACGCCCGGGCCATTTTGACCGCAGTGTCCGCGCACTCGGAGCCCGAGTTGGTATAGAACACATGGTTCAGGTCGCCGGGCATGAGGTCAGCGACGCGCTCGGACAACATGAAGGATAACGGGTGGCCATATTGAAAGGCGGGCGAGTAATCGAGCGTGCCCAACTGTAGGGCAACGGCTTCCTGGATTTCCTTGCGCGAATGGCCTGCACCGCAGGTCCACAGGCCTGACAGACTGTCGTAGACCTTTCTGCCTTCGGAGTCTGTAAGCCAGCTACCTTGCGCAGAGACGATGAACCGTGGGTCACGCTGAAAGTTGCGATTCGAGGAGAACGGCATCCAGTGTGAATCCAGTTTCAGCTGGCTGGCCAAGGGAAGTTCGTGAGCCTGTTGTGTGTTCATGAGCAGTGGTCCTCGTGGAGAGATACTCATCGTGGTCAATCGGAGAGTTGGCCTTGTTGAGCGTCCTGAAATGGAATTCAAGGCTTGCCTAGAAACTGACACGCGCTTAGATTCCAGAAAACACACCTTTCGATACCCTTAGTTTCAGGTTACCTAAACTATGAAAGCGCGCCGTCCCAATCCAGTTGCTCAAGTCACTGATTTTGATATTCGGATGCTCAAGATATTTCGGAGTGTTGTGGAGTGCGGTGGATTCTCCGTTGCAGAGAGCATGCTCGGTGTTGGCAGGTCAGCAATCAGTCAGCAAATGACAGAGCTTGAACAGCGATTAGGCCTTCGGTTATGTCAGAGGGGACGTGCCGGGTTCTCGCTGACAGAGGATGGGCAGCAGGTGTATGAGGCGTGTTTACGCTTGTTGTCGGCGATGGAGGGATTTCGAAGCGAGGTCAACGGGATGCACAGCCATCTCCGGGGCGAGTTGATCATAGGCTTGACGGATAACCTGGTAACGATGCCTCACATGCGCGTCACGGATGCATTGGCTTCGCTAAAGAAAAAAGGACCTGACGTTCAGATCCAGATTCGAATGAGTACACCTGGTGAAGTAGAACAAGGTGTGCTCGACGGCCGTCTGCACGTAGGCGTAATCCCCCAGGTCGGTGCGCTTTCAGGCCTTGAATACCAGCCTCTGTACAGCGAGCGTTCTCAGCTCTATTGCGGTGTTGGTCATCCTCTGTTTTTCATCAAGGATCTGGAATTGAGTGAGCAGCGTATCCAGGAGCAGGACGCCATAGCCCCGACTTTCCGCTTACCTGCAACCATCCAGGAGCATTATCAAGCGCTCAACTGCACTGCCAGTGCATCGGACAGAGAGGGAATGGCATTCCTGATTCTTACCGGCCAGTACATTGGGTACCTGCCAGATCACTACGCGCGTAGTTGGGTTGCAGAAGGAAGGCTCAGAGCGTTGAAGCCCTATTCCTGTTTTTACGACCTGACGCTGGCATCTGTCACCCGAAAAGGTCGCCGTCCCCATTTGGTATTGGAGACCTTTCTCGAATCCCTCGCGATGAGCGGCTGACGGATTGTCGAGCCTTCAAAGTGGTAACCGACGAATCAGTACAGCTTATTAATAAGCACCTGATACATCGTTTGTTGTGGGCATAAAACCGCTCGTACGATGCGCTCCAGAGGCTATGTTCGATGCCTGTGGAGGTTTTGATGCAACGCGAGTCTATGGAATTTGATGTCGTCGTAGTGGGAGGAGGGCCTGCCGGTCTATCGGCTGCCATTCGCCTGCGCCAGTTGGCGATCGTAGAAGGGCGGGAATTATCAGTATGTCTGGTCGAAAAAGGCGCAGAGGTCGGTGCGCATATCATGTCCGGTGCTGTATTCGAACCTACCGCACTGAATGAATTGTTTCCTGATTGGCGAAATATGGGGGCGCCACTGAACACCCCCGTGAAATCAGACGAAATTTTCTATCTGTCCTGCTCTCACCGTTCCATTCGGGTTCCCGGAGTATTCGCTCCCAGTACGATGCACAACGATGGAAACTATATCGTCAGCCTTGGCAATGTTTGCCGTTGGCTGGGTCAGCAAGCCGAGGCCCTCGGTGTCGATGTGTTTCCGGGCTTTCCTGCATCGGATGTCCTGTACGACGAGGAGGGGAGGGTCAGAGGCGTTGTGACCGCAGACATGGGTGTCGGTCGAACTGGTGAGCAAAAGGGGGGCTTCACGCCCGGCATCGAGCTGATCGGTAAGCAAACCGTCTTCGCTGAAGGTTGTCGGGGACACCTAGGAAAACAACTGATTAGTAAGTACTCCCTTGATGCAGATAGCGACCCTCAACATTACGGGTTGGGCATCAAAGAGGTCTGGGAGATACCTGCTGAGCAGCATGTTCCAGGGCTTGTGATTCATAGCACGGGATGGCCATTGAGCGAGAGTGCCACTCAGGGCGGCGCCTTCATGTATCACTTGGAAGACGGCACAGTAGTAATTGGGCAGGTGGTAGATCTCAATTACCGCAACCCCCATCTTTCGCCCTTTGATGAGTTTCAACAGCTCAAGCATCACCCTCTTTACGAGCAGTATCTGCGTGGTGGCTCGCGCATCAGCTACGGCGCGCGTGCCATTGCGAAAGGCGGGCTTCAGTCGTTGCCGAAGATGCACTTTCCGGGTGGTCTGCTGATTGGGTGTGATGCCGGTACCTTGAATTTTGCCAAGATCAAAGGTTCCCACACAGCCATGAAGTCCGGGCTGCTGGCGGCTGACACCATCTATGAAGCGCTTGCTGTCAATGATTCGGCCGGTCAGGATCTGGCAGCGTATGCGGGGAAATTCAGAGCGTCATCAATTTACGACGAGCTATACCAGCAGCGTAATTTTGGTCCTGCCATGCACCGATTTGGCAATCTACTCGGAGCCGCATATTCCTGGGTTGATCTGAATCTTTTGAAAGGGAAATTGCCCTGGACTTTCCACGACAAGCGCCCCGACTACTCGACTATGGCTACTGCCGATTGGGCTCCGGTTATTCACTATCCGAAACCCGACAACATACTGAGTTTCGATAAGACCTCCTCGGTCTATCTGTCGAACACAAACCACGAAGAAGATCAGCCCTGCCACCTGACGCTCAGGGACTCTGCGATCCCCATCGCTTTCAACCTGCCCACCTATGCCGAACCGGCGCAACGGTACTGTCCTGCCGGTGTGTACGAGGTTGTGGAGGATACATCAGCGAGCCGATTTCAGATCAATGCGCAGAACTGTCTGCATTGTAAAACCTGTGACATCAAGGACCCGAGTCAAAACATCATTTGGCGCGCACCCGAGGGAGGCGGGGGCCCCAACTACACCAGCATGTAGAGGAGAAAGAGTCGCTACGCGATTGAGCGACCGAAGCGTGACTAGTGCGATGCGTGGAACAAAACAATAACGAACTCAATGATCACACTGCCTTCCTTACTAGAAATCTATCGGGAGCATCATGAAAAAATTAGCGTTAGTCCTCGTCTCCGGTTTGACCTCCTTCACCGTGATGGCGCAAGAAAACCTGACGGTTGTCACATATGGCGGAAGTGTCGCGGCGGCTCAGCAACAGTCCTCGATCAAACCCTATGCCGATAAAACAGGCGTCAAGATTCGTACCGAAGATTACTCGGGAGGTATTGCCCAGCTCAAAGCTCAGGTTGAGTCGAAAAAAGTGGCCTGGGATGTAATCGATATGGAAATGCCAGATGCCGTGCGGGCCTGTAATGCCGGCCTGTTGGAGCGCATCAACCCAGCGAAAGATCTCGCCGCCGCGCCTGATGGCTCTACGGCGACGGATTTCCTGCCAGGTTCGCTGAACGATTGCGGGGTCGGTGCTTACATTTGGAGCACGGCGGTTGCCTACAACACCAATGCCTTCAAAGGACAGGCCCCCACAACACTGGCTGATTTCTTCGACCTCAAAAAATACCCCGGTAAGCGTGGCTTGCGCAAAGCGCCCCAGGCGAACCTCGAATGGGCGCTGTTAGCGGATGGTGTTCCTCGTGATCAGGTGTACGAAACACTGGAGACCGATGAGGGGCTTCAGCGTGCTTTCAAAAAGCTCGACTCGATCAAGAGCCAGGTGATCTGGTGGGAAGCTGGCGCGCAACCTCCGCAGTTGCTGGCAGATGGTCAGGTCACGATGACTTCAGCCTGGAATGGTCGGATCTGGGCCGCACAGGCGAAAGAAAAACAGCCATTCAAAATCATCTGGGACGGTCAGATGTATGACATCGATGTGTGGGCCGTGCCGGTGGGTGCACCCAATAAAGCCAAGGCCATGGATTTCCTGCGCTTCGCAACCTCGACTCAAATCATGGCTGACCAAAGTCAGTACATCGCTTATGGCCCTACACGCAAGTCGTCCCAGCCACTGGTTCACGCCGATATGAAGTCGAGTATGCCGACGKACCCGGCCAACTTTGCGACGGCATTGCAGGTTAATTCGGAGTGGTGGGGCGATCATGCTGACGAACTGAACGAACGTTTTAATGCCTGGCTTGCAAAAAGATCCTCTGAATTTAGCCGTTAAGCCGTGTGGGTAGGCTTGCCATCGAAGTACCAGATTCGGTGATGGATAGCGGCTATTAGCCGAGCTGATCAAAGGAATTGCTCTCTGCTTGGTGCACTTTGCCCGACGCTTGCGTCGGGTTTTTTTTGTTTCAGCGCAAAACAAAAAAGGTGACCTGCAAGACGCATCGACGAATAAGCTCTGCTTATCTATGTACCAAATATAGATCGTTTGTAATAGGGTATAGGGGCTTATAGCATCGGATTCCAGAGGTTTGGACTTATTCGGAGGTTGCTATGAAGGTGCTGGTGGCGGTGAAGCGTGTCGTAGACGCCAACGTCAAAGTCCGTGTCAAAGCGGATGAATCTGACGTTGAGTTAAGCAACGTAAAAATGTCGATAAACCCCTTCTGCGAAATCGCTGTGGAGGCCGCACTTCAGTTGAAGGAAAGCGGGCAGGCCAGCGAAGTCATCGCCGTATCGGTGGGCCCTGATGCTTGTCAGGAGCAGTTGCGAACCGCACTGGCAATGGGCGCAGACAGAGCCGTGCTGATCAAGACGGGTAGCGATCTGGAGCCTCTTGCGATTGCCAAGCTTCTCTACACCGTTACCCAGCGCGAAGAACCCGGCATTGTTCTCCTGGGTAAGCAATCCATTGATGGTGATAACAATCAGACCGGTCAAATGCTTTCCGCATTGATGGGCAGCGCTCAAGGCACCTTCGCTTCGCAAATCAACGTCGTCGGTGAGTGGGTCAATATCATTCGTGAGGTCGACGGTGGACTGGAAACCAGAAGCTTGCGGTTGCCCGCAGTGATCACCGCTGATCTGCGCCTGAATGAGCCACGCTACGCCTCACTTCCCAACATCATGAAAGCGAAGAAAAAACCACTGGAGGTCATTGATGCCAGCGACATCGGTGTCGATATCGCTCCTCGTTTGAAAGTCATCAAGGTCTCGGCGCCGCCTGAGCGTAAGGCAGGCATTCGTGTGAGTAGCGTTCAAGAACTGGTCGAGAAGCTGAAGAACGAAGCGGGGGTGATCTGATGGCTGTGTTATTGATTGCTGAGCACCACGAGGGGGCTCTTAAGTCGGGCACCTTGAACGCTCTTTCAGCGGCTGCGAGCCTTGGGGCCGACGTCGACGTTTTGGTAGCAGGTCAGCAAGCGGGCAGTGTCGCGGAGGCGTTGGCTGCGTTTGCAGGTGTGAGTTGCGTACTGATTTCAGATGCGCCTGAGTATGCCGATCAAGGTGTCGAGAATGTGGCCGCTCTGGTTACCGAGCTGGTGAAGACCTCGACCTATGGTCATGTCATTGCCGCCTCTACGGCGTACGGCAAAAATTTGCTTCCTCGTGTGGCTGCATTGCTGGATGTCGCCCAGGTCAGTGACGTTGTGGAAATCGTTTCCCCGAACACATTCGTTCGGCCGTACTACGCCGGTAATGCCCTGGCGACCGTTGAAAGCTCTGACGCAGTCAAGGTGCTGACCGTCCGCACCACGGCGTTTGCAGCTGCCGAACGGACGGTGGCATTGGCGCCCATCAAGGCCATTTCTGTCTCTCACGACACCGGTCTTTCCAAATTCTTGAGTGCCGATTTCAGCGTCTCTGATCGGATCGAACTGACCTCGGCCAAGATCGTCATTTCCGGTGGCCGTGGCATGGGTAGCGGCGACAACTTCGCGCTACTGGAAAAAGTCGCCGACAAGCTTGGTGCCGCAGTGGGTGCCTCTCGCGCAGCCGTCGATGCAGGTTTCGTCTCCAACGATATGCAGGTTGGCCAGACAGGCAAGATCGTGGCGCCTGACTTGTACATCGCTGTCGGCATCTCGGGTGCAATTCAACATTTGGCCGGCATGAAAGATTCCAAAATCATCGTCGCGATCAACAAGGACGAGGAGGCGCCGATTTTCCGCGTTGCTGACTACGGCCTGGTTGCCGATTTGTTCGAAGCAGTTCCGGCTCTTGAAGCTGCCCTGTCCTAAGGAGTCTGAAATGAGCGCCAAGCGTACCTATACATTCGCTTTCGATTGTCCAGACCGGGTGGGAATCATCACCCGCACGGCGGGTCTTTTCGCCAGTCATGGCGGTTGGGTTGAGGAAGCCTCGCAGTTCTCTGACGAAGAGAGCAATCGCTTCTTCAGTCGCATGGTTGTTCGCGCGGAGACCCTGCCGTTTGACATCGAAGTGTTGAAACGCAAAGTCGAACCGCTCGCACAAGAGATGTCGATGAACTGGCGTCTGGTCGACAGCGACCAGCGCAAGCGCGTGGTGCTGATGTGCAGCAAAGGCTCGCACTGCATGACCGATCTGCTCGATCGCTGGAAAACCGGTGACCTGGTCTGTGACATCGCCTGCGTTATTTCCAACCATGAGGATTTGCGCAGCCTAGTTGAGTGGTACGGCATTCCATTCGAATACGTACCGGTCGACAAAGATAATAAGGCTGCAGGGTTTGCCAAAACCGAACAACTGATCGATGAGTACCGCGCGGACTGCATCGTTCTCGCTCGTTACATGCAGATTCTTCCGCAGAACCTGTGTGAAAAATACCGCCACAAAGTGATCAACATCCATCACAGCTTCCTGCCCTCGTTCATCGGCGCAAAGCCGTATCACCAGGCGTCGCGTCGTGGAGTAAAGCTGATCGGCGCGACCTGTCACTACGTGACCGAAGACCTCGACGAGGGGCCGATCATTGAGCAGGACGTCGCGCGCGTCAGCCACGAACAGTCTGTCGATGATCTTGTGCGGTTAGGCAAAGACGTCGAAAAAACCGTATTGGCCCGTGGGCTTCGAAACCATCTCGAAGATCGCGTGCTCGTGTACGGCAATAAAACCATCGTGTTCTAAGCACCCCCCAATCGTCGAGCCAGTTGCCCTGCCTGGGGTGCTGGCCCTGGAGTTTTAAAATGAGCAATACCGTTCCGAGTTCGGCTCGTGTCGTCATCGTCGGTGGTGGGGTTATCGGGTGCAGCGTTGCATACCACCTGACCAAACTGGGCATCAAGGATGTTGTGCTGCTGGAGCGCAAGACGCTGACCTGCGGCACGACCTGGCATGCTGCCGGCCTGGTGCCGACCCTGCGCGCGACCTACAACATGAGCATGCTGGCGAAGTACAGCGCTGGTTTGTACGAGGGCCTTGAAGCAGAAACCGGTCAGGCCACTGGCTTTGTGCGTAACGGTTCCTTGAGCGTCGCGACTCACCAGGAACGTTTCACCGAACTCAAGCGCGGCGCGTCGATGGCCAAGCTTTGTGGCTTTCCCTGTGAAGTGGTCAACCCTGAGCAAGCGCTTGACCTGTGGCCACTGCTGAACATCGAAGACATCGTCGGCGGCGTGTATTTGCCACTGGACGGTGTGGTCAACCCGGTTGATGTCACCCAGGCACTCGCCAAGGGCGCTCGAATGGGCGGCGCAAAAATCATTGAAAACACCCAAGTCCTGGACATCAAGATCAAGGATGGCAAGGCCGCCGGCGTCGTCACGGCTCAGGGCGATATCGACGCTGAGTTCGTGGTGAACTGCGCTGGTATGTGGGCGCGTAATTTCGGCAAGAAAGCCGGGGTCAACATTCCCCTCCACGCCGCAGAACACTACTACGTGGTCACGGAGCCGATGCCGGAAATCAACGGCATCATGCTGCCGACACTGCGTGACCTGGACTACTACAACTACTTCAAGACCGACGCCGGCAAACTGTTGATCGGCACCTTTGAGCCCAACGCCAAACCTTGGGGGCATGAAGGCATTCCTGATAGCTTCAGTTTTGATGAATTGCCGCCTGATTTCGATCACTTGGAACCCTACCTGGAAGCGGCCATTCGCCGAATCCCAGCGCTGGAAAAGACCGGGCTGCAAGTGTTCTTCAACGGTCCTGAAAGCTTTACCCCCGATGACCGCTACCACTTGGGTGAAGCACCTGAGTTGCGTAACTATTTTGTCGCCGCGGGCTTCAACTCGGTGGGCATCCAGTCAGCGGGCGGCGCCGGCAAGGTACTTGCCGAGTGGATCGCCAAAGGTCACGCCCCAATGGATCTGTGGGACGTCGACATCAAGCGTAATTTGCCGTTCCAGGGTAACTCTCAATACCTGTACGACCGCACCACGGAAGGGCTGGGCTTGTTGTATGCCATGCACTGGCCATTCCGTCAGTTCGAGTCCGCCCGTAACGCACGCAAAAGTATCCTCCATGACCGTTTGGTGGCCGCCAATGCCTGCTACGGCGAAGTGGTCGGCTGGGAGCGCGCGAACTTTTTTGCACCGCAGGGTGAGAAGCCGGAATACGGGTACAGCTGGGGTAAACAAAACTGGTTCGAGTGGTCGGCAGCCGAACACAACGCGGTTCGCAAAACCGTCGGTCTGTTTGATCAAAGCTCCTTCGCCAAGATATTGGTCCAGGGTCGCGATGCGATGTCGGTGCTCAACCGCATTTGCAGCAACAACATCGATGTCGAGCCGGGCAAGATCGTTTACACCCAGTGGCTTAATGAGCGCGGTGGTATCGAGGCCGACCTGACCGTGACACGACTTGAGAAGGAGTCGTTCCTCATCGTCACCGGTCCATGGACGCAGACTCGCGAGCTGAACTGGTTGCGCCGCAACACGCCGGACGAGGCCAATGTTGTCTACACCGATGTCACCTCGTCGATGGCCGTGATCAGCGTGATGGGCCCCAACGCTCGCAACTTGCTGCAACCGCTGACCACCGACGACCTCTCCAACGAAGGCTTCCCGTTTGCCACGTCCAGGGAGATCGAACTCGGCTATGCCCGCGTACGAGCGTCGCGTATTACCTACGTGGGCGAGTTGGGCTGGGAGTTGTACATCCCGACTGAATTCGCTCCGGATGTATTCGACCGAATCGTCGCGGCGGGGGAGCCTCACGGCTTGAAGTTGTGTGGTTATCACGCCCTGAACTCCCTGCGTATCGAGAAGGGCTATCGCCACTTCGGCCACGACGTGGTGGAGGAGGACACCCCGCTGGAAGCCGGGCTGTCGTTTGCCTCGGACTTCAACAAGGCCGGCGGTTTCATCGGCAAAGAGGCCTTGCTCAAGCAGAAAGCCGAAGGCGTGAAGAAACGCATGGTCCTGTTCAAGTTCCTCGATCCAGAAGCTACCAACTATCACGAAGAACCGATCTATCGGAACGGAGAGATCGTCGGCCGCACGACCTCTGGGATGTACGGCCATTACATCGGCGGCAACGTCGCCATGGGGTATGTCTGCAACGCCGAAGGTGCAACGGCTGACTGGGTGAAAGAAGGCAAGTACGAGATTGAGGTGGCGACGAAGCGGTATGAGGTTGAGGCCAGCCTTCGTGCGTTCTACGACCCTGAAATGAACAAAATCAAGTGCTGACCCCCCTGGGCCAACCGTATTAGCGGCGGTCAGGCACGGTATAGAAACGTCATAACAACAAGTCGATTGAGTCGCGCAGTGCCCGGAGGTTCGACTCCGGGCCAGGCGCAAAAATCGCCGGAGACAACCATGAATGCAAAATGCATCGTCAGGTCGAAGTCGTCGACAATCCAACAGGGTTCGCAACTTCGTGCCGCTCCATCACACCTTATCGATTCCGGGCTCGCCCTGAGCCTTTTCTGCCGAAAGATTCCTCTTGAGTTTGCCGCGTCGACCATCAGACACGGGCGTCCGTACGCCTGATCGAAAGCAGTCCTGAGTCCACGCGAACAAGAGAAACCGTGTGAGCGCCGCTAAAGACGGCTTCGCACTTAGCTGATCAAAGAATTGCAGAAGGGTGTTCACATGCAAACAGAATCCTTTGTGAGTTTTCGCAATGTGCAGAAGAGCTACGATGGCGAAAACCTCGTGGTCAAAAACTTCAATCTGGATATTCAGCGCGGCGAATTCATCACCATGCTTGGGCCGTCTGGCTCTGGAAAGACAACGTGCCTGATGATGTTGGCGGGTTTTGAAACCGTCACTCACGGTGAAATCTCCATCGACCGACAGCCGGTTAACGATATCTCGCCACAGAAACGCGGAATCGGCATGGTCTTTCAAAACTATGCATTGTTCCCGCACATGACCATTGCTGAGAACCTGGCTTTTCCACTCAAGGTCCGCGGCCTGTCTTCAAGCGACATCCAGGGCAAAGTTAAGAAGTCCCTGGACATGGTCGCCATGGGGCCGCTGGGCAATCGCATGCCGGCACAACTGTCCGGCGGGCAGAAACAACGAGTAGCCCTGGCTCGCGCGCTGATTTTTGAACCTCGCCTAGTGCTCATGGACGAACCGCTCGGCGCGCTCGACAAACAACTGCGTGAACAAATGCAGTACGAGATCAAGCGCCTTTCCAAGCAGCTGGGCATTACCGTTGTTTACGTCACCCACGATCAGACTGAAGCGCTGACCATGTCTGATCGCATTGCGGTGTTCAATGATGGTGTGGTTCAGCAACTGGCCAATCCGTCCGACCTGTACGAGAAACCCGAGACCGCCTTCGTTGCCAGCTTCATTGGTGAAAACAACCGGCTGACGGGGGAGGTCATCGAACGCGATGGCGATTACTGCCAAGTGCAAGTCGGCAACCTTCGAGTGAAGGCCGTTGCGGCGAAATCCGCGAGTACTGCCCGTGGCACGAAAACCAYCTTGTCGATTCGCCCAGAGCGCGTCTACCTCGATCCGGCCGACGGTCAATGTGAAAACCGGCTACCGGCAAAAATTCAAGAGCTGATCTATCACGGGGACCACCTTCGTTTGCGGTTAAGCGTCGCGGACCAAGATGACTTCATCGTCAAAGTGGTGAACGGCGTCAACCAGTCGACGCCGACTCCCGGCGCCCTGGTGACCGTAGGGTGGCGTGCTGACGACTGTCGAGCGCTCAACACCGTTATCTAACTTTCGTCACCGCTCACACGGAGATCACTCCATGAATCGCCCTGTAATGTCTGAAGGGCCTGCGGATCGGCTGTTTGTGCAGCCGAAGGTTGGCCAGTCAATAAAGGAAAGCCTGGACAAGGCCGAGCGTCGGAACAAGTTCAAGTCCGTGCTACTGGTGTTGCCACTGCTTGCGTTTATCGCCGTCTTCTTTCTCATGCCTATTGGCGACATGCTAATGCGCAGCGTGCAAAACGGCACACTCGCCGACTACATGCCTAACAGTGCGGTCGAGTTGAAGCACTGGGAGCGGCACGCGCTGCCTGAGGAGAAGACGTTTGCAGTCCTCGGCAACGATATTCTCGCACTGCTCAAATCGCAGAACCTGGACCGGGTCGGGACTGACTTGAATCGCGTGCAAAGCGGCATGAAGCTGCTGTTGAACAAGACGGCGAGAGGCCTGGAAAAACAGAGTCAGGCTGGGATCACCGAATTCAAGCCGCTAATGATCAGCATCGACAAACGCTGGGGTGAAACCGCAACGTGGTCGCAGCTCAAGGTAATGGCGCCCTCGATTTCCGCAGTGCATTACCTGGCGGCGCTGGATCGTCAATACGACGATAACGGCGACATCGTCCAGCAGCCAGAAAGCCGGCAGATCTATGTCGACAACCTGCTGAAGACGCTTGCGGTCAGTGTCGCGATCACCTTCATCTGCTTTCTGCTGGGCTATCCGCTGGCGTACTTCCTGGCCAGCTTGCCGGACCGCTTCAGCAACTTGCTGATGATCCTCGTGCTACTGCCGTTCTGGACATCGTTGCTGGTCCGGACCAGCGCCTGGATCGTGATTCTCCAGTCAAACGGGGTTTTCAACGATGTCCTTCGCAGTCTCGGCATCATCAATCAGCCGCTCGATCTGATGTACAACCTGTACGGCACGATCATCGCCATGACGCATATTCTGCTGCCGTTCATGGTGCTGCCGCTTTACAGCGTCATGCGCGGTGTCGACCAGATCTACATCCGTGCTGCGCACTCCATGGGCGCCAGCTCCATGCGTACCTTTTTCAAGATCTACTTTCCGCTTTCCCTGCCAGGCGTCAGTGCAGGGGGGATTCTGGTCTTCATTCTCGCGGTTGGTTACTACATCACGCCTGCACTTGTGGGTGGCCGAACCGGCCAGATGATCAGCAACTTCATCGCTTATCACATGCAGACGTCCTTGAACTGGGGGCTGGCTTCGGCAATTGCCAGCCTGCTTCTGGTGGTGGTGCTGCTGATGTACTGGGTCTACGACCGATTCGTAGGCATTACCAATATGAAGTTGGGGTGAGCCATGAGCCTTCCAAATTACATCGGACCTTTCGAACGCTGCTGGTTTTTCACCGTGCGCGGATTTGCCCTGCTCGTGCTGATGTTTCTGGTGGTACCGATTCTAGTAATCATCCCGTTGTCCTTTAACGTCGAGCCGTATTTCAGCTTCACGTCGGACATGCTTCGTCTGAAACCGGAGGCATTTTCCTTACGCTGGTATCACCAGCTGATCAACGACCCGCTTTGGGTGCTGTCGATCAAGAACAGTTTCCTGGTGGCGTGTGGTGCAACAGTGATCGCTACCGCGCTCGGTACGCTCGCATCCATTGGGCTGAGCCGCGCTGACCTGCCGTACAAACGCCTGCTCACTGGCATTCTGATTTCGCCGATGATCGTCCCAGTGATTATTTCAGCCGCTGGCATGTACTTCTTTTACAGCAAATTGGGGATTGGCCAGAGCCTGCTCGCGCTGATCCTGTCGCACGCTGTGCTGGGTACACCTTTCGTGATTCTGACCGTCACCGCAACGCTCGTGGGGTTCGATCATTCACTGACCCGCGCCGCCGCCAGCATGGGCGCATCGGCAACCTATACGTTTTTCAACGTGACGTTTCCGCTCATTCGCCCCGGCATCATTTCAGGCGGGCTGTTCGCATTCATAACTTCGTTCGACGAGGCGGTGATCGTTCAGTTTTTGGGGGGAGTCGAGCAGCGCACCATCCCTCGTCAGATGTGGTCCGGAATGCGTGAGCAGATCAGTCCCACGATTCTCGCTGCTGCAACGTTGCTGATCATTTTGTCTGTCTTGCTGTTGCTGTCTATCGAAGTCCTGCGCCGTCGTTCGCTCCGCGTTCGTGGAATCACTAATTGATCTGAGATCTAGGGAAGCAGTTATGAAAAAGATGTTGATATGCGCGGTAACAAGCCTCGCGTGTGTGTCTGCGATGGCGCAAGAGAATCTGACGATTGTCACATACGGTGGCTCATTGGCGGCTGCCCAGACCAAGGCAGCGATCAAGCCATTCAGCGAGAAAACTGGAGTGAAAACCACGCTGGAGGATTACTCCGGTGGCATCGCTCAGCTCAAGGCTCAAGTCGATACCAAAAACGTCACCTGGGACGTCGTCGACATGGAATTACCGGATGCCGTTCGGGCGTGCAATGCGGGGCTGTTCGAACGTATCAACCCGAGCAAGGACCTGGAAGCGGGGACGGGCGGCGCCCCGGTTGACGTGGACTTCATCTCCGGCGCCGTCACCGACTGTGCGGTGGCAAACATCATTTGGTCGACGGCGGTCGCTTACAACGTCAACGCGTTCAAAGGTGAGCAGCCCGCAACGCTTAAGGATTTCTTCGACCTGAACAAATTCCCTGGCAAGCGTGGCTTGCGCAAGGCGCCTCAAGGCACGTTGGAGTGGGCACTGCTGGCCGATGGGGTGCCTCGTAATGAAGTGTATTCCACCTTGGAAACCGAGGCGGGTATCGAGCGGGCATTCGCCAAACTCGACTCGATCAAGAGTCAGGTGATCTGGTGGGAAGCAGGTGCCCAGCCGCCGCAGTTGCTTGCGGACGGCCAGGTCGTAATGACCTCGGCATGGAATGGACGTATCTGGACGGCTCAGACCCAAGAGAAGCAACCGTTCAAGATTATCTGGGACGGTCAGTTGTACGACATGGATGTGTGGGCTGTGCCGGCCGGCAGCAAGAACAAAGCGCGGGCCATGGAATTCCTCAAGTTCGCCACGAGCACCCCGGTGCTGGCTGAGCAAAGCAAATACATCGCCTATGGCCCGACGCGTAAATCGTCGCAAGCCCTGGTCAGCGAGGAGATGAAACCGCATCTGCCGACCTCCCCGGAAAACTTCAAGACAGCATTACAAATGAATGCCGAGTGGTGGGGTGACCATGCCGACGAACTCAATGAACGCTTCAATGCCTGGCTGACAAAGTAAACCTTTGCCGTTACAGCCTTCTCAGGAGTCCAGCGCCATGTCGACTTTGATTTACCTCGGGTTAGGGAGTAACCAGGACCGAGATCATCATTTGGGGCTGGCGTTGGATTTCCTGGCCGCATTGCTAGTGGATGTTCAGTGCTCCCCGGTCTATTCCTCTGCGGCTGCCGGCTGTGTGGGCGACGATTTTTTTAACCTTGTTCTGTCCGGACGCACTGAACTATCGCTGGGCCAGTTGAGTGATGTTCTAAAGCGTTTTGAGGCCAGATACGCGCGCGTGCTGGCTCCTCGAATCGTCTTACCGGTGGATATCGATATTTTGCTGTACGGGGATTTTGTGGGCGTTTATGAGCATGGGGTACTGCCAAGGTCGGATCTCATCGATAGACCTTACGTGATGATGCCGCTTGCTGTGCTCGCTCCGGAGGGAGTGCATCCCGTCACCGGTAAAACCTGGAAAACGACCTGGCTTGAGTTCGAGCGGGACATGCCTGCCGAGGAAATACCTGTCCTTGTAGCCAGCGACGGGCTGACCCTGGACAAGGGTAGAAAAACAGCTGGGGCGGATGATTTTGTGATGGCGCAAACGCTTAAATCACTACGTCTTCGACAAGGCCTTACACAGCGCAAACTCGCCGAAAAAGCACGGGTTACCCATAGCTCCATATCTGTCATAGAAAAGAATCAAGCAAGCCCCGGGGTTAACACGCTGGGCAAGATCCTGTCCGCGCTATCGACTTCACTGCCTGAGTTCTTTGCAGAGATTGAGCGAGGAGGTGCAGAAGTAAAACCCAAGAAGAGAATTCTGGAGTTCTGAACAAATAGGGTTGGAGTGGTTTTAATTCATCAAATCTGAGGTCGAAGACAATGAAAATGGTACCCAGACTGACAATGGCTGATGCTCAACACATCATGCAAGCTTGCCTTGCGAAAGCCAAGGAGCTGGCGGTTGATATGGACATCGCCATTACCGATGACGCCGGTCATCTGATCATGTTTCAGCGCATGGATAATGCGCGGATCACCAGTATCGACATTGCCATCAGCAAATCCTTCACTGCTGCCGCCGCACGTAAATCGACGCGCGCCTATGGCGACATCAGCGTGCCAGGCAAGCCGGCCTTCGGCATCAATACCAGCAACCAGGGACGCTTTTCCATTGTCGCCGGTGGGCTGCCGCTCTTCATGCAAGAGTTCATCGTGGGTGGGGTAGGGTGCAGTTCAGGTACTCCCGATCAGGATGAGATTGTGGCGCAAGCAGGCGTCAATGCCTTTATCGCCTATATCAGCTGACCAACTCAAACATTCAAAAGTCGTTCATCCGGCGCGTTCACGTTCGCTGTTTGAACCGTTTCTGCGCGCTGGATTTCCTGATTCGAACAAAAATAAAAGTTGAAGGAGAGATAAGCAATGTTCAGCCAGCAAGACCAAATCCAGGGCTACGATGACGAACTGCTGAGTGCGATTGACGCCGAAGAGCTCCGTCAGGAACAGCATATCGAGCTGATTGCTTCAGAAAACTACACCAGTCAGCGGGTGATGGAAGCCCAGGGCAGTGGGCTGACCAACAAGTATGCTGAAGGTTACCCAGGCAAGCGTTACTACGGCGGCTGCGAGCACGTCGACAAGGTTGAGCAGTTGGCGATCAACAGAGCCAAGGAATTGTTTGGTGCAGATTACGCCAACGTTCAGCCGCACTCCGGTAGTCAGGCTAATGCCGCTGTTTACCTGGCACTCCTCCAGCCGGGTGACACTGTATTGGGGATGAGCCTGGCTCACGGTGGACATTTGACTCATGGTGCCAAGGTCAGTTTCTCCGGTAAGCTCTACAACTCGGTGCAGTATGGTATCGATACCGTGACGGGGTTGATTGATTACGACGAGGTGGAACGACTGGCGGTCGAGCATCAACCGGAAATGATCATCGCCGGGTTCTCCGCTTACTCAAAAACCCTGGATTTCCCGCGCTTTCGCGCCATCGCTGATAAGGTCGGCGCCTACCTGTTCGTCGATATGGCCCACGTGGCCGGATTGGTGGCGGCCGGCCTGTATCCGAATCCGCTTCCCTACGCGCATGTAGTCACGACTACCACTCACAAGACGCTACGCGGTCCCCGTGGTGGTTTGATTCTTGCCAAAGGTAATGAAGACCTTGAGCGCAAACTCAACGCGGCAGTCTTTCCAGGCGGGCAGGGCGGCCCATTGATGCATGTGATCGCCGCGAAGGCTGTGTGCTTCAAGGAAGCGCTGGAGCCTGGATTCAAAGCGTATCAACAGCAGGTCATCAAAAACGCCAGGACGATGGCAAACGTATTCATCCACCGAGGTTACGATGTGGTTTCGGGTGGAACCGACAATCATCTGTTTCTGGTCAGTCTGATTCGTCAGCGTCTGACGGGTAAGGATGCCGATGCTGCGCTGGGCCGAGCAGGCATTACCGTGAACAAAAATGCGGTGCCGAACGACCCACAGTCGCCGTTTGTGACTTCCGGCCTGCGAATTGGTACTCCTGCGGTTACCACACGTGGATTCCAGGAGCCAGAATGCAGCGTCCTTGCCAGCTGGATCTGCGACATCCTCGACAAACTCGGTGATGCCGAGGTAGAGGTTCGTATCGCTCGCCACGTTTCAGAGCTGTGCGAACGCTTTCCGGTCTACAAAGCCTGATCATCCACCAGCGTTAGCTGCGGAACTAAGTATGCCGCTGGAGTGTTTTTGATCTGTTAAAGGTTGGCGTCGGCCCTTCCAGTTCGCACGCTGTCGGGCCGATGCGTGCAGCCGTGCGCTTTGCAGAAGGACTGAGGGACTGAGGGACTGAGGTTTGTTGGAGCAAGTGGAGAGTGTCCGGGTATGGCTATACGATTCTCTCGGCGCCAATCAGTCGATAAAAGGTCCCCTTTTTGGTGGTTAGGGCCAGGTACGTAATCCAGTGCTTGGCCTTGTGCTTTAATTTCTCTCAGTGGCTTGGCCTGAGAGCTGAGCCACTGCCCATGATGTGCACTCCCGGTATCCAGTACCCGCGAACTACATTAAGCACTGGGAAGGTTAGCGGTCCGTTATCGGCCAATCTTCGATGTCCCCTTTTGGCCGATTTCTGCCCGTCGCGAAGCACTACAAAGCGACCTCAAACGAACATGCTTTGCTCATGAAAGTCTTCAGTGCCCGCAGAAATTTTTTTGAATAAAAAAGGGCCTTTTAAGGGCCCTTTACAGTTAGAGAAAATCAGTAATTTCAAGGAGTTTTCACTTCCCATCAACAGGCCATTGATCGGTTAAAGCGCTGCCTCTGGATTACGCCCGAACACTCGGCTGTATTCGGCCTTTGCAGTCTGTTCGGTAAACTCCCCCGACCACTTTGAGACCACCACCGTCGCCACGCTATTGCCGATGGTGTTGCAGGTGGCGATGGCCATGAAGCGATACACCCCGAACAGCAATGCAAGTCCTTCCACTGGCAGCACGCCGACCCGCATGCCGGGTGGTGTGGCAGGGGTACGGTCTATGAAGACCGTCCCCTATGCCGATCTTGTGTGGAACGTAGGATTTATCGTCCTATGGTCGCTTCTGCAGTGCCACGGTTGAAAAAAACGCGGTCTCCAGTATCGAGACCGCGCTCACGCTTAATCGTCAGAATGCCATGCCCACTTCCGGCGGATTTTTGAAGATGCCATGGGCATGCCGCCGCATCGTTATATTCTGAGTGTGCGGCTGGAGCAGGCGCGCAAGCTGCTGAGCATGTCCAGCATGTCCAGCATGTCCAGCATGTCCAGCATGCCGATTGCCCGCATTGCCCAGGAGAGTGGGTTCAGCACCTGAGGGCCTGTTTTCGGGCTGCGCATGCGGTGACGCCAGCCAAGTATCGTACGGCCGTTGCTGCTGGCGCCGAGCGGTAAAGCACTCCTTGTCGAGTGCGGGGCGTTGCCAACTCGGCGTCTGCTGCACCTCAGAGATAGCCGGCCTTGCGGGCGTTGCCAAGCGTCACCTTCTGCAACAGGCGCCGCGAGATGCGCTTGAGGTGAAAGGCCAGGCTCGCATAAGGACCGCTGAGCACCAGGGTCTTACCGGTTTTCACGGCTTGTAGCACGTCGTTGGCCACGACATCCGGGGAGCATCCCTCGCGGGCGTAGTAGCTCTGCAGGCGCTGCAACTGCGCCGAGGTCATGCCCGGGGAAGTAGCGCTGCCGCTGGTGGTGATGGCAGTGTTGATCACCCCCGGACAGACGTCGGTGACCACTATCTCGCTACCGGCCAGTTCCATGCGCAGCACATCGCTGAGGCCGGCGACGGCCGCCTTGGAGGCCGCATAGGCTGCCATGGACGGCGCCGGGGCGAAGCTCGCCGTGGAGGAGACATTGACCACCTGGCGCGCGCCGCCGGCGGCCAGCATGTGCGGAATGAACAGGTGGCAGCCGTAGACCACGCCCATCAGGTTGACGTTGATCACCCGCTGCCAGTGGGCCAGGTCGCTGTCGAGGAACTTGCCGAGGTGGGCGATGCCGGCATTGTTGTAAAGCACGTCAGGTGCCCCCAGTTCGGCGATCACCTGCTCGCAGAAGCCCCGCATGGCCGCTTCGCTGCTGACGTCGACCGTGTAGATGTGGCATTGCACATCCAGCGCGTGGATTTCTTCCTGCAGGCTCCGCAGCGCGTCGAGCTGCAAGTCGCTGGCGATGATGTGGGCGCCCTCGCGGGCGAAGGCAATGGCGGACGCGCGGCCGATGCCGGAGGCCGCGCCAGTGATCAGGATCTGTTTGCCTTGCAGTTGTGCAATTGCCATGGGTAGCTCGCTGGTTGGAATGTCTGTTGGTGAGGTCTGTGGATCAGGCATTGATTGGCTTGATGGAAGGCGATTGGGTTCAGCTCTGCTCCCCGAGCACCGTCATCGCAAGTTCGTCGAGATCGAGCACCGCGTGACTGAGGTAGAACTCGGCGCCGCCCTGCGCGCGACCTTTATCCTGTTGCAATTCGGCGCGCACGAAGCGGTAGCTGGCCCTGATCTTGGCCAGCACCTCGGTGTGCGTGGAATGCTCGACCAGCAGGCCATCGAAACGCTGTTCGATGGCGCCGTCGAGGGCCTGCACCTGTGCAGGCGTCAGGGCAAATCCAGTCTTGTTCGGCAGCGGGTAGCGGCGCAGCTGGTAGTCCAGCAACAGGCCGGTGCCACCGGCTCATGTCACCGCCTCGGCGTTGCTCTTGGCAGGCGCGGCGCCATCCGCTGGAATCGGCTTCATCTGCGCCTGAGCCGGCAGCAGGAAGTGCGACAGCGCCGGGATCAGGATCAGCGCACCGAGCATGTTCCACAGGAACATGAAGGTCAGCAGGATGCCCATGTCGGCCTGGAACTTGATCGGCGACCAGGCCCAGCAGATCACCCCGGCCGCCAGGGTGATGCCGACCAGCCCCACCACCCGCCCGGTGAAGGCGACCGCGTTCTGGTAGGCGTCCGACAACGACATGCCATGGCGCTGGTAGTGCAGCTGCACGCTGAGCAGGTACAGCGCGTAGTCCACACCTATGCCCACGCCCAGGGCGATCACCGGCAGGGTGGCGACCTTGACGCCTATGCCCATCACCACCATCAGCGCCTCGCAGAGAATCGAGGTCAGCACCAGCGGCAGGAGCGCCACCAGCGTCGCGCGCCAGCTGCGGAAGGTGATCAGGCAGAACAGGATCACCGCCAGGTAGACGTACAGCAGCATGGTGCGGTTGGCTTCGCGCACCACGATGTTGGTCGCGGCCTCGATCCCGGCTGAGCCTGCGGCCAGCAGTAACTGGCGATCTTCGGTGCTGTTTTCCCGGGCGAACTTGTCGGCAATGGCCACCACCGCGTCCAGGGTTTCTGCCTTGTGATCCTTGAGAAAGGCGATCACCGGCATCAGCGAGCAGTCGGTGTTGAATAGCTCGGGGGCGTTGACCGAGGCTTGTTGCGCGGCGTAGTTGAGCATGTCCTGGTTGCGCTGGATGCTGTTGAGCTTGGGGTTGCCCTCGAAACTGCCGGCGGTGATCTGGCGCACGGCGTTGACCAGCGATACGGTGGTCTGCACCCCCGGATGCTGTTGCAGCTCCCAGGCCAGGCGATCGGCCAGGACCAGGGTCTGGTAGTTCAGGCAACCTTCCGGGGCGGTCTTGATCATCACCGCGAACATGTCGCTGGAAAGTGCGTAGTGGCTGGTGATGTAGGCATTGTCGCGGTTGTAGCGCGAGTCGGCGCGCAGCTCGGGCGCGCCGCTGTCGAGATCGCCGATCTGCAATTGAAGGCTGACCATGAAACCGCCGATGCCCATGAGCACGGCCACCAGCACGGTGCAGGTGGCCCACTTGCGCGTGGTGAAGCGGTCAAGCAGATCCCATAGCTTGCCGAAGCCACGGTGCTCGACGGCGCGGTTGTCGATCTTTAGCGCGCGGTCGGCGGCCTTGCGCCCGACGCCGACGTAGGACAGCGCCACCGGCATCATCAGCAGCGAGGTGAAGATCAGCACGGCCACGCCGATGCTGGCGGTAATGGCCAGGTCCTGGATCACCGGGATGTCGATCAACATCAGCACGGCGAAGCCCACGGCGTCCGCCAGCAGCGCGGTGACTCCGGCAATAAACAGGCGGCGGAAGGTATAGCGAGCGGCGATCAGCTTGTGGGTGCCGCGGGCGATGTCCTGCATGATGCCGTTCATCTTCTGCGCTGCATGGGACACGCCGATGGCAAATATCAGGAATGGCACCAGCACCGAGTAGGGATCGATGACATAGCCCAGCCAGGCGATTATGCCCAGCTGCCAGACCACGGCCATCAGTGAACAACCGACCACCAGCAGGGTACTGCGCACACAGCGGGTGTACAGGTAGATGATCAGCAGCGACGTGACCACGGCCAGGCCGAAGAACATCATGACTTGAATAAGGCCGTCGATCAGGTCGCCCATCAGCTTCGCGAAGCCGATCACCCTGATCTTGTACTTGCCCGTGCCCTCCTCACCCGACGCGCGCGCGGTGCTGTCCCCAGCGTACTCGATCTTGTCACGCAGGCGCTGCTCCAGCAGCTTGGAAAACTCGTGGTAATTCAGGCTCTTGCCGGTGGCCGAGTCCTTGTCCAGCAGCGGTACGACCAGCATGGTCGACTTGAAGTCGCTGGCCACCAGACTGCCGACTATGCCGGCGCGGTTGATGTTCTGCTGCAGCTGCTCGATGTCGCTCGCGCTACCCTTATAAGAGTCGGGCATCACCGGACCRCCCTGGAAGCCTTCTTCGGTCACCTCGGTCCAGCGTACCGCCGGGCTCCACAGCGACTTCATCCAGGCACGGTCGACGCCCTCGGTGAGGAACAGCTCGTCATTGACCTGCTTGAGCACGGCCAGGTACTCGAGGTCGAAGATGTCACCCTGGGTGTTCTCTACCACCACCCGGACCGAGTTGCCCAAACCCCGTAGCGAGGCGCGGTTCTCCAGGTAGTTCTGGATGTAAGGCTGGCTCTGGGGAATCATCTTCTCGAAGCTGGGGCGCAGTTCCAGGCGGGTCAGCGTCATATAGCCCAGCACCAGAGTGATTAGCGCCATGAACAGGATGAACGGCCCCCGGTGGTTGAAGACCAGTCGCTCCAGCCGATTGCCGGAGCGGGGGTCGAAGTCAGCCAGGTCGCGGATCACCGGCATGGTGTCTTGTTGGATTTTGCCCATGTAGGGATACTCGCTCGTATTCTTCTGGTTATTGGGCAGGCAGGCTGCGTACGCCGCGCGCACCAACCAGGATCAGCGCACCATTGGCGGCCTGGATCGCACCGGCGACCGGGGCCTGCTGCGCTTGCGGCAACAGGCGCAGCCGCGGCTGGCTGTCCTCGGCCAGCAACTGGTGGCCCGCCTGGGTGAACAGCCGATAGTGGCCCTGGGCATCGACCAGCGCGGCGGAAAAGCTGATCTGCAGATCGGAGGGGCGTGCCTGCCAGGTATAACCACCGTCACGGCTGTACAGAACATTCCCGCGCAAGCCATAAACCAGCACCTCCCCGGGTTTGCCGATAACGCCGAAGAAGCTGCCCTTGTAAGGCGTTTCCAGCGCGGTGAAACGTTCGAGAATGGCATCCCACTTGCGCAGCAGACCCTGTTCGCCCGCGATATAGAGCGCGTCGCCAGTGGCGGCGATGGCATTCAGGTGCAGGCCCTGGGGGTTGTCGGTGCGGTCCTGGAATGGCGTCCAGCTCTGCCCACCATCGGTGGTGCGCAGAATCAGGTTGAAGACGCCCACCGCGTAGCCGAGCTGCTCGTCGGCGAACCAGACGTCGAGGAAGGGCTTATCGGCACCCTCGTCGACCAGCCGCTGGCCGGCAGCGGCCAGAATGGCCCACTTTTCGTTGCCTGGCTCGGCGGCGGCCAGGGTGCTGTAGTGCTTGAGTACCAGCTCACCGATCTGGCGGCCATCGAGCTGCTTGCTCCAGGTCAGGCCGGCGTCGCTGCTGTGCAGGATCACGCCGTCATTGCCCACCGCCCAGCCGTGCTTGGCGGTTGGAAAATACACGGCATTCAGATCGGAGCTGACCGGCACGGCGGCCTGTTGCCAGGTCTTGCCGGCATCATCGGAATAGAGAATATGGCCACGCTGGCCAACGCTCACCAAACGTTCACCCGCACGGGTAACGTCCAGCAGGGAACTGCGCAGTGCCAAGGCACTCGCCTTGGCCGGCAGGTCCAGCACGTCGACATAGCTGGCAGCCTGAGCGACAGCCTGCTGTAGCGTCAACGTGGCGCACAGCACGAGCAGCACGCATTTGTTGAAAGAACACATAGTGCGTCCTCTTGGAAAAAGGTCTCCGAAAGGCATGGACATGCACTCCGGCGTAAAGTCTGCCCGGCGTTACCCGGGCAGGCGGAGTAGCTTCAGCGGATCCCCGCGCCGGCCAGCGACTCGGAAGACCACTGCGCGTTGGACAGTGGCTTGCTGTACTTGATGCCGCCGTACGGGCCGGTAAGGCCGCTAACGCTGTAGCTGCCACCGATCAGGTCATAGTTGACGTAGGGTGTGGCATCCGGGACCTGCTGGTCATAGCTCTGGCTGAGGAAGGCAAAGGCCCCCCGGTACAGCTGGCCGCGGGCGTCGTACTGGTCCGAAGCCAGGGCGATCCAGGTGTCCTCGTCCAGGTAGAAACGGCGCTTGTGGTAGATATGGCGGGCGCCCTCCTTGAGGGTGGCTTCGACCACCCAGACGCGATGCTTCTCCCAGCGCACGGAGCTTGGTTCCATGTGGTTGGCCGTGAGCAGCTTGTTGGCGTCGGTCGCATAGGTCACCCGGTAGGCGTTATAGGGCACGATCAGTTCCTGCTTGCCCACCAGCTTCCAGTCGTAGCGGTCCAGCGCACCAAGAAAGACGAAGGCGTCATCGTAAGTCGCCGCACCGGCGGAGCCCGGGTCGGGGGTATCGTAGGCCAGGCTCGGCGCCAGCTTGACCCGGCGCACGCCAGGCAGGTACTGCCAGGCGCGCCGCGGCTGGACCAGTGGGTTGACCGCGTCACGTAGCACGATCGCTTCGCCGGCACGGCGGGCCGGGCCGGTGTACATCAGCTTGATCTGATAGTAGGTATCCTGGGCTTGCATCGGCTTGTTCAGATCGTCGTATACCGCGTAGTTCACCCAGGCGTTGCCGGTGGCAGCCAGGCTGGGCTGGCCACTGCTGTCGACAAACCAGTTGTCGAACTTGCTGGAGATGTTCATGCCCTGGTAGCGCAGCAGGTGGTTCCACATGGCCTCGGCGCCGGACTGCGGGATCGGGAAGGGGGTGCCCGGCAGCGCGTTCTCGATGGCGTTGCCACCTTCCGTGGACTTGGTCGTGACGGCGTTCTTCAGGATGTTGTCCAACACACCCTTGGGGATGGAAGCACTGCGATGGGTCGGGTAGACCTCCATACGGAAGCCGGGATAACGCTTGGCCAGTTCGACGGACACGGCAGTCAACTGGTCTTTGTACTGCTCGACGTTCTTGCCGTCGATCACCAGCAGCGGCTTCTCGTTGGCGAACGGATCGGGACGCATGCTTTCGCCGGGCTTGTAGCTGGCCGGCGGGGTAGTCAGACCGCCCTCGTAGGCCGGGATGGAGCCGTCGGCGTTGCCGGCCTTTTCCGCGCCGATCAGCGTCAGCTCGGCGCCGAGCTTGGCGGCTTCTGCAGTGGAGACGGCCGCTTGGGCCGGACCTGCGAGGGTCAGCGCCAGGGAGGCGGCCAGAAGCGTATGCACGAATTTCATCTTGTTGTTCTCCTGCTTAGTAGCTAAGCCGTTCGTGGATCAAAAGGTGGTCTTGAAGGTGAGGTACATGGCGGCGCGGTCCTCGGTGGCGCCTCCACCGGTGAACGCCGTGTAGCCACCGGCGTAGCAGGTGTAATCCTGTTCAGTGTCGAACGCGTCCGGCGTAGTGCCATCGGTCTGACCGTCGTCGCAGGACTGACTCTTGCCGAAGGCGTCTACGTACTTGAGATCGACGTAGTACTTGTTGTAGATCGCCGCACCGAGGCCGATGGCATAGGTGCCCGCGCCCTCCGCACCGCCGGCCACCACCGGTGAAACGCCGTCGACGCCGACGTTGAGTGACAGCGGTGCGCTCAGGTCGACACCCGGAAATACCTGGTACCAGGTCGGGGTGAAGTTGACCGCCAGGCCCCAGTTGTCGCGGGTTGGCTTGTCGATGCCGCGGTAGCTGCTCTTGCCCTTGTAGAGCGCCTCGTTCTCGCTATCGAGGCTGATCAGCCTGCTGTAGTACAGCTCGCCGAGCAGAGTGGCTGAATCGAACAGCGGGGTGTCGGCGATGGTCATCAAGCCATTGAGGGTCCAGTGCAGGGTATCGCCTGTGGCGCTCAGGCTGTCGCCATCCCGGGGCGTGCCATAGACGACACCCGTGCCCGCCGTGCGCGGCGGAATAACCATGAAGCCATTACCAAGGCCCAGGGGGCTGGTTGAACTCAGCACGGCGGGGATGCTGGCCAGTGGCATGTTCTGCCGGAAGTTGAGATCGCTGCCGACACTGACGCCGCCGAACTCCTTCGATAGGCTGATGCCGTAGATGTTGATGTCATCGCCATAGGCGAACTGGTAAGTGCCGGTGCCGAGCGAGTTGAGCAGGTTGGGAAATGCCCCCGCTGGTAGCGGGAGTGCCCCGGCGGTTGAGAGTGACGAGGTATTCAGCCATGCCTGCGGAAGAATGTCCGAGGTTTTACGGTAGTAGAATCCGAGGGTGCCATCCAGCCATTCAGGCGACCACTTGGCCATGACCCCCCAATCGCCACGGTCATCCGGGGTAAGGTCCTTGCCACGACGAACGCTGGTCAGGGCATTTTGCAGCAGGAAACCCGGGGTGCCGGTATGGCCGAGCAGGAATGATTGAGCGCCTTGTCCAAGCAGGTCGGAACCACCGTAGTAGGTGCCGGCCTCTGGCAGGCGGGCCTCGTCCCAGCTCAGGAAGTACTGGGCACCGATGCTCAGCTCCGGGTTGACGGTGAAGCTGGCGGAAATCTGGTTGCGTGGGATGAACAGCTCCTTGGCCTCGGTGCCAGGGGACGCCGACAGCTTGGCCAAATCCAGGCCGGCCTGGCCATAGCTGACCGAATGCACCGGATTGAGGATAGTCTCGCCCCAGAACACGTTGTGCTGGCCAGCCTTGATGCTCAACAGTGATTCCTCACCCACTTCGGTGCTGTAGAACACGAAGGCATCGAGGATCTCGCCGGAAGGGCCGCTGTAGTAACGCTTGGCATATCTGCTCAGGTGCGGGCTGCCAAAGCCAACACCGTCCGCGGTAATCAGGGGCGTGCGTGGGTCTACCAGCACCTGGCCAGACTGGGCGCCATTGCCGTTGACGAACGGGTTGGAATTGGAGCCGGTATTGTCATAGGCCTTGTCGTACCAGCTGGCGGCACTGACGCGAAACCCCATGGCTTTCTGGTAGACGACGTCTAGTTCGCTGAGCAGGTCGACGCGGTTGGTGATATTGGTCCCGGACTTGCGGAAGTTGTAGTCGCCGTCGTTGCTGTTAGGCGTAGCGAGCATGCGCTTGTCGGCGCTCTCGGTGCGCACGCCGTAGTTGTACTTGACCGTGTTGTCGAAGCGCACCGACCAGTCTTCGCTGCCGGTGTCGAACTCGAAGGCCTGGGCGGCTGGCATGGCGGCCGCCAGAATGGCCGAGGCCAGCAGGCTTTGCCGCAGGTTGAGGTGGCTGTTATTGCTTTTCATGGGCTGATGCACCTTTTTGTTGTCGTTGTTGGTTGTGCGGCAGACATTTCGGTCTAACGGCCGTTACGGGGAAAGCCGTTGCAGGATGCTGAGAGAGACCGCGCGGCCTAACGCCGTGCTGTGCTGCAGGGCGGTTCTGGCCCTGCTCAACTGACGAGGACCCGCCACGCCACGCAGTTGCCAGACCAGTTCGACCAACTGGGCGATACCAGTGGCGCCGGGTGCGTGGCCGCGGCCGAGCAGGCCGCCGGACGGGCAAACCGCCACACCGCCGCGGTCACCGTTATGCCGGCCCTGGGCGAAGGCGGCGAGCTGATCCTCACGGCAGAAGCCCAGGGCGGCACAGTTGATCAGGTAGTCGCCGACGCTTTGGTCATGCAGCTCGACCAGGTCGATATCTTCCGGGCCGAGACCGGCCAACTCGTAGGCACGGGTCGACAGGCGCCGGGTAGCGGCGCGGCCCAGCACGTCGAGTGCACTGAACGACTCCTGGTCGGCATCGTTTTCGCCGCCGCGCAGGCTGACCAGGCAGGCGATATCGGCACGCAGCCCGTAGCGCTGGGCGAACGACGGCGTGCACAGGATCAGGACGGCGGCACCGCATGCCGGGGCACTCAAGTAAGGGGCAAGCCAGCTATCGACCTCATCCAGCTGGTTGAACAGGGCATAGGGATTGAGGCGTGCCTGGGTTCTGGCCCCCAGCACAACCTGTTCGTAGATGGCCTCCGAGACTCCCAGACCGGTGAGCAGATGGCTGTTCTGGGCGGCGAACAGTTCTGCCGGATGTTGCCGTCGTTCCAGCTGTTCGAGGGCTTGATGGTTTTCCGCCGTGAGGTCCTGCGGTTTGCCCGCGCGTTCGCCCAGATCGAAGAACGCCCGGCTGGAAATGCCTGCCGGCATGGCTTCACAACCAACCACCAGCACGCACTCGGCCTCGCCCGCAAGCAGGCTCTGGCGCGCCAGGTGAAAGGCTGCATGTCCAGAGACGCAGCCATCGCGGACATTGACCAGGCTGGTCCCGATCAGTCCGAGAGGCGCCATCAAGCGCTCGCCGATGCCCGAGCCGGAGTGCACGCAGGCGAAAAAGGTCTGGTCGATCAGATCGAGATCGAGGTCCGTGTCGGCCAAGGCCAGGTTCACCGCCGACTTGGTCAGTTCAGTGGCATTGCCACTGCCCAATGCGGTGAACGGGGTCATGCCAACACCTGCGATCAGTACCTTGTGCGTCATCGTCTCTGTCCCGAGGTCGATAGCGCGACGCTGCAATCGGCGTCGCACCGAGCCGTCAGCAGACCTGCCGGCGGTTCTTCATGGGATCGAGATTATTCCCGGCGCACTACTTTGCCCCCCCCGGCGATGGGGGGGGCTGTGCAAGAGGTCGGGGAGAGGCTGCTAGGGCTGCAGAATGCCCAGCAGATAGGCGCGATCGAGCACATGCTTGCGGTTGCCGGCCTGGAACTTGCCGAACAGGTTCTTCATGTGCCATTTCACGGTTTCTTCGCCGACCTCCAGGGCCAGGGCGATCTGCTTGTTCGACATGTTGCGCGCGAGCAATTGCAAGACCTCGCGCTCCTTGGGGGTGAGCATCCGGCTCGGCGAGACGCTCACCGTCGAGTGCTTGCGGGGCGGGCCGGGCGCTGCGGCGGGTGGCTGCACGGCGGCCGTCGGGGCATTGCCCTGTAGCTGGGCCGCCCAGGCCGGCAGGTCCGGGTGGGTGTCGGCGAGAATCCGCAGCAGGCCGTATTCTTCGGCCAGACTGACGGCCTCGCGCAGGGCCGGCACACCGTCCTCGCCGAGACGCTGGCGGGCAAGTGCCTGGAGCAGCAGTATCTGTACGCTTTCACGGCCACGGCGCAGGCGCTCGGCCAGTGGCGCGGCCTGCTCCAGCAGCGCCAGTACGCCGCTCCAGTCATGGCTGGAGACGCAGGCATAGACATGCCCGAGTTGTGCGTACAGGGCCAGTTCGGGGCCCAGCAGACCGCTTGGTTCGCGGACGAAGTCGGGCAGCAGTTGGTCGAGGCGCTGCCACAGGGCCTGGCAGGTTTCGCTGTGGCCGCGCAGGGCGTGCTGGCGCAGCTGTTCGGCCAGCGCGCTGATGCACAGGCGTGGCATCTGCCGGGTCTCGCCGATGGCGAACAGTTCGTCGAGCAGGTCGTGGGCGCGGTGGGTCTGCCCCTGCAGGGCCGCCAGGCGGGCCGCGCTGACATAGCCCTGGACGATCGCCTCGGGGGCGGCCAGGCGCGCCAGCAAGTCCAGGCGATTGGCGAGTACGGTGCTGGCCTCGATCTGGGCGTCGCGTTCGAGCAACACGTTGGCCAGGGTCGTGGCCATCAGCAAGGCGATGCCGCTGCGCCGGCCGATATCCTGGTCGGCCTGGCTCAGGCTGGCGCGCAACGCCCGCTCGGCGCTGAGCATCTGGCCCTCCCAGAAATACGACAAGCCGAACTGCCAGTCGCGATGGCCGCGTACGGCATCCATGCCGGAGGTCCATTCGAAGCGCGGCGCATTCTGGCAGTAATGGCGGGCACGCTCGGTATGCCCCGCCGCCAGGGCTAGGCGAATCCTGTGGTTGGCCAGGATGGCCTGCAACTTGATGGAAAAGGCGGGCGCCTTGTCCAGCCAGGGTTCGATGATCTGCTGCGAGGAATCGGGGTGGTCGGCGGAAAAGGCGGCGGTCGAGAGGATCGCCGCCGCTTCGCACTGCTCTTCTGCGCTGGCGTTCGGGTCGCTGCCGACCTGCTCGATCATCTGCACGGCCTGCGTCTGGTGCCCGCTCAAGGCCAGTGACCAGGCCACGACCAGGCGCAGGCGCGGACGCCGCTCGACTTCGTGACTGGGCAGTTGCTCGATCCAGTCCAGCGTCCGGGTAAAGTGACCGCGCAACATCAATTCGTACAGGCAGCTCTCGGCCAGTGCATAGGCTTGCCTGGTTTGCCCGGCCAGCAGTGCCTGGCGCGCGGCGGCCTCTGGCAGGCCATGGCCAGCGAGCCATTCGGCGGCGCGCTGGTGTAGCAGTTGACGCTCTGCTTCGGGCAGTGCGGCGAAGCGGCTGCGCAGCAACTCCTGGGCCAGCGGATGGATGCGCAACCAATCGCTGTCCACGCCCTCGATCAGGATCGGAGTGCTGCTCAGCAGCTCTTGCAGCCATGCCGCGGCGCGTTCATCGGCGAGCAAGACGACGCACAGTTGCGGATGGACCATCTCGAACAGCGAGATGCGCGTGAGGAAGTCGGTCTGCTGCTGCGAGAGGCGGGACAGCAGCGAGTCGATGAAGAAATTCTGCCGATTGCCATTGCTCACGGCCAGGTCGCGAATGGCGCTGTGCAGGTCGCTGCTGCGCTCGATCGCCGAGATCGTCAGTTGCAGGCCGAGCGGCCAGCCCTCGGTGATCTCGTGCAGGTGTGCGCAGTCGTCCAGTTCCAGGCGCTGGCCGAAGCGCGTCGCGAGCAGGGCGAGGGTCTCGTCGAGGGTGAAGCGCAGGTCATCGACGCCGACCACGCCGAAGTAACCCTGCGCGAGCAGGTCGGCCATCGGCAGGGTCATGCGTCCGCGCGAGGCCATGGCCACGCGCAGGTTGGCGGGTGTGTTGCGCAGCAGGTAGGTCAGCGAGTGGCGTGCCGTCGCCTCCGGCAGGCTGTGCGCGTCATCCAGAATCAGCAGGGTTTCGGCACCCAGGTCGGCGATTTCGGCCAGCCAGCTGGTCAGCTCGTCGAGGTCGTCGAGGTCGTCGGCGCCCTTGCCGAAGAGGCTGGAACTACTCTGGGGCATTACTGGTCGACCGCTGCCGACCGCCTTGGCAACGGCCAGGCCGTGAGCCAGGCGCAGCGGATCATCATGCTCGTCGAGGGCCAGCCAGATCACCACGCCGCCCTGCGCCAGCCAGTCGCGGCGCCACTGGGCGAGTAGTTGGGTCTTGCCAAAGCCCGCCGGTGCCTGCAGCGCGATCACTGCCTTGTCGGCCAGCTCGGCGGAGTCCAGGCTCAGCCGGGGGCGCGCCGTGGCGGACTTCTGCAAGCGCGGCGGGGTGGCCTTCAGGACCAACCCGGGTTCGGTACTCACTAGGCTCAAGTGCTGTTCTCACGGTTGACGGAGTGCGGTCTCCAGCTGGCTACGGTGCGCCGCTGGCGGTTCTTATTGTCGGACCATTCTGTATCCGTTTCCGCCGGCTGGCGATGCTGCCGGCACGCGATGCGATCTTTTCATTTGGCCATTGCCGACGAACAGAAGTCCAGACGTTCGTTGCGCCGAGTCTGATCGGGTTCCGACGCCCCCCCCATCGAGGGGGGCGGAGCCGCAGTCCGGGCGGCCTATGGTGGCAACGTCGAAGGGTATGGCTGACTGCTGCTCCCCCTCCGCGCCAATTGCACAGGCATCTGGAGACCCCATGAACGCTCGAATCCTGGCAGCACCCCTTGCTGGCATCCCGCCTGACCTGCAGCGGCCTTCGCTTAACGAGCCGGTGTGCCCAGGCGTTGGTCCTGCTGGTCCAGAGCATTACTGATGCTAGTTCGGCGCCACTGCAGAAGGTCCCGCTCACGGGCTGGCTGCTCCCTGTGCTGTTGATCGCGCTGCCGGCAGGGGCGGACGATCTGGAGCCTGGTTTGCTCAAGGTGGGTATCGCCTACCTCTGGCGGTCAGCCCGGTTTTATTTACGCCCGCCATGGGGCGGAGGTCGAGCAGCTGTGGACGGAGATAGTCCGCTTGAACCGCCCCCAAACGCAGCGCTGAACGTGCCGTTTGGTGAAGTAAACCCAGTGCTTCGATCATTCGCCAGGATGGCGAGATTGATGCCATTTCAGTGAACAACGCAGTATTCGAGGAGTGTGTCGTATGAGTCCGTATCGCGTAGGGCTGGACAAGCAACCGGCCAACCACATGGCGTTGAGCCCGCTGACGTTCATCGAGCGTTCGGCTTACATCTATCCGCAGCGTCCGGCGGTGATTCACGGTCAGCGTCGTTATACCTGGGCCGAGACCTATGCGCGCTGTCGTCGATTGGCGTCGGCGTTGGCGGCTGCCGGTGTGGGGCAAGAGGACACGGTGGCGGTGATGCTGGCCAACACCCCGGAAATGTATGAGTGCCACTTCGGCGTGCCGATGTGCGGGGCTGTGCTCAACACCCTCAACACCCGCCTGGATGCCGAGGCCATCGCCTTCATGCTCGAGCATGGCGAGGCCAAGGTGTTGATCACCGACCGCGAGTTCGCCACGACCATCCGAGCGGCATTGCCCAGGGTCGGCCATGGCATCCTGATCATCGATGTCTGCGATAGCGAATACGACGGTCCCGGCGAACAGCTCGGCAGCTACGAGTACGAGGCGTTCATCGCCAGTGGCGACCCGCAGTTCGCCTGGTCGTTGCCGGGCGATGAGTGGGACGCGATTAGCCTGAACTACACCTCGGGCACCACCGGCAATCCCAAGGGCGTGGTCTACCACCACCGCGGCGCCTACCTCAGTGCGCTGTCCAACATCGTCACCTGGGGCATGCCGCCGCATGCGACTTACCTGTGGACGGTGCCAATGTTCCACTGCAATGGCTGGTGCTTCACCTGGGCCCTGGCGGCCAATGCCGGCACCAACGTGTGCCTGCGCAAGGTCGACGCCCAACTGATCTTCCAGGCCATCCGCGAGCACCGGGTCAGCCACTATGGCGGCGCACCCATCGTGCAGTCGCTACTGATCAATGCGCCGGCTGAATGGCGCGAGGGTATCAGTCATCGGGTGTCGGCGATAACCGGAGGTGCCCCGCCGCCGATGGCGATGGTCGAGGGTATGAAGCAGTTGGGCTTCGACCTGACCCATGGCTACGGCCTCACCRAAACCTATGGTATGTCTACGGTATGTGCCAAACACCCGGAGTGGGATGCGTTGCCACTTGAGGAGCAGGCTCGTCTCGGCGCGCGTCAGGGCGTGCGCAGCATCTGCCAGGAAGGCATCAGCGTGCGCGATTCCGAGACCATGGAGGAAGTCCCCCATGACGGCGAGACCGTGGGCGAGATCATGCACCGCGGCAACCTGATGATGAAGGGCTACCTGAAAAACCCGCGCGCCACCGAGGAGTCCTTCGTGGGTGGCTGGTACCACAGCGGCGACCTGGCGGTGGTAGAGCCGGATGGTTACGTGAAGATCAAGGATCGCAGCAAGGACATTATTATCTCCGGGGGCGAGAACATCAGCTCGATCGAGGTCGAGGACGTGCTCTACCGCCACCCGTCCGTGCTGGCCGCCGCGGTGGTCGCCACTCCTGACGAGCGTTGGGGCGAGGTGCCCTGTGCCTTCCTCGAACTGCGCGATGGCCATGTGCCCAGTGCGCAGGAGCTGAGCGCGTTCTGCCGCGAGCGCCTGGCCCGCTTCAAGGTGCCCAAGCAGTTCGTCTTCGGCCCTTTGCCGAAGACATCCACCGGCAAGATCCAGAAGTTCGTCCTGCGCGAGCAGGCGCGTTCGGTGATGGCCATCGACTGAGACCCGCCAGGGTCTCACGTATCGCCCCACCCTAGACCATATCTAAGAAAGAGGATTAGCCCCATGCACACAGACACGGCCTCCACCGCGGCGATCACCGGCGCCTCCTCGGGCGAGATGGCCTCGCGGATCGACAAGCGCGTGAAGTCGGGCGTGGTATGGGCCTTCCCGTGGGCGCTGGTGCTTTCCTTCCTCAGCCACCTGCCAGAGCGCCTGGCCAACGCCCTGGGAGATTGAACGAGATGGACTATCCGATGCGCAGATTGCAGATCAACGGCCTGGAAATGAACGTGCTGATTGTCGGCGAAGGCTCACCGGTGCTGCTGGTGCATGGTTTTCCCGACACTCATGCAGTCTGGCGCAAGCAGATCCCCATGCTGGTCGCGGCCGGCTACCAGGTGATCGCCCCGGATACCCGCGGCTGCGGCGAGTCGCAGATGCCAAGCCGGGTCGCCGACTACCACCGCGACCTGCTGGTGGCGGACCTGCGTGCGCTGCTCGATGCGCTCGGCATCGAGCGGGTGCGCCTGGTCGGCCACGATTGGGGTGCGATGCAGGGCTGGTTTTTTACCCTGACCCATCCCGAGCGGGTGGAGCGCTACATTACCCTGTCGGTTGGCCATCCGGCGGCCTATGGCAGCGGCGGCTTGGCACAGAAACTCAAGGGCTGGTACGTGTTGATGTTCCAACTGCGCGGCTTTCCCGAGTGGCTGCTGAAGGCCGGCTTCTGGTGGTTATTCCGCAAGGTCACCGACTTTCCCGAGGAGTTTGGCCACTGGCGGCAGGCCCTGACGCGGCCGGGGCGCCTCGCGGCCGGCATCAACTATTACCGTGCCAACCCCGGCGTGATCCTGCCGCGCGCCTGGCCCAAGGCCCGGGTGCCGGTGTGCGGCATCTACAGCAGCGGCGACCGCTTCCTGACCGAAGGGCAGATGCGCGACACCGCGCGCCATGTGGACGGCCCTTTTCGCTACGAGCGCATCGACGGCGCTAACCACTGGCTGCAGCTGCACGCGCCGGAAAAACTCAATCCACTGCTACTCGACTGCCTGCGTTGAGCAAGGAATTCACATGCAAACCTATCGTTTCGAACTGACCCTGACGGCGCATCTGCTGCTCGCCTTCTCGTCTTATCCCAGTGGCACACGCCGGGCAGTATGCTCGGCGCCGACGAGATCGACGGTTACATGAGTAGTTTGGAGCAGAACCTGCCCTGGCCGGCGCAGAAGAAGGGCGATCTGATCCCGCCCATGCTCAGTTGGGCGCTGGCCTGCTGATCCTGTTCCTGGCTGTGGCCTGGGTCCGCGCGCTGCGTCGCAGTCGCAGCTGAACCATGGCTGGCGGCGAAGCTACGCGAGAGCTGCCGGCTGTCGCGGAGCCTCCCCAGATGATTCCCCCCCCTTATTCGGAGTTCCTCTCATGTCGATTGAACAAGTCGGGCCGGCCGTCGAGCAGATGCGCCAGGTCTTCGCCAGCCAGCGGGCCGCCTTCGCCGGCGAGCGCTATCCGTCGTACCCGGTGCGCCGGGCCAACCTGCAGGCACTCAAGGCGGTGGTGCTGGACAATGCCGATGCGATCGCCGCAGCCATCGCCGCCGACTTCGGCCACCGCTCCAGCCACGAGAGCAAGCTGCTCGACATCTTTGGCCTGGTGAGCGAAATCAACCACGCGCTCAGATGCCTAAAACAGTGGATGAAGCCGCACAAGCGCGGGGTCGGTCTGTGGTTCCAGCCTGGGCGTGCTGCTGTGCTGGCGCAGCCGCTCGGGGTGATCGGTATTGCGGCGCCTTGGAACTATCCGCTGTACCTGACCTTGGGGCCTCTGTGTGGTGCGTTGGCTGCCGGCAACCGCGCCATGATCAAGATCGCCAGCGACTCCAGCCAGTACGGGGCGTTGCTCGCGCGCTTGTTGGGCGAGCGGTTCGCGGAAGATCTGGTGGCAGTGATCCAGCCGGGACCCGGGATCAACGACCAGTTCTCCCGCCTGCCGTTCGATCACCTGATCTTCACCGGCTCGCCGGGCGTCGGACGGCAGATCATGCGCAACTGCAGTGAGAACCTCACCCCCGTGACTCTGGAACTCGGCGGCAAGTCGCCTACCCTGGTGGCGCCAGGCTTTTCGCTGCAGCGCGCCGCCGAGACCATCCTATGGGGCAAGTGCCTGAACTCCGGGCAAACCTGTGTCGCGCCGGATTACCTGTTCCTGCCCGAGGGTAGCGAGCAGCAGTTCATCGAGCAGGCGCGGAGAGCCGTGGCCCGTTACTACCCGGGGCCGCTTGGCAGCAACCCGGATTACAGCTGCATGATCAATGCCCGGCAGCTGGCCCGGGTCGAGGCTCTGCTCGCCGATGCCCACGACAAGGGCGCGCAAGTCGTGGCGCTGGCTGATGCCGAGGAGGCGCGCCGCGCCGGTAAGCTGGCACCGCACCTGGTGCTGAATGTGCGCGACGACATGCAGATCATGCAGGAGGAAATCTTTGGCCCGCTGCTGCCGGTGCTCGCTTATCGCGAGCTGGAGCAAGCCCTGGACTACATCAATGCGCATGAGCGGCCGCTGGCCCTGTACATCTTCGACGAGGACGAGGCGCGGGTTGAGCAGGTGCTGAGGAAGACTCTCTCAGGAGGCGTCTCGGTGAACACCGTGATGCTTCACGTGCTACAGGAAAACCTGCCGTTCGGCGGTGTCGGCAACTCGGGGCTGGGGCATTACCACGCGCAGGAGGGGTTCCAGACCTTCAGCAAGATGCGGCCAATCTTCTACCAGGCCCGTTTCAATGGCAGCTTCCTGCTCAAACCCCCCTATGGGCGTCTCACCGAGGGTCTGCTGCGCCTGCTGCTGCGCTGAACCGCCCGGCTCAGCGCTGGCCTGCTGTTCCTGGCCGCGGCCTGGGTCCGCGCCCTGCGCACTAACTTACATTGGCCGCAGCCGCTGCCCGGCCCCATCCAACATTCCGGAGATAGTGGATGAAAGCTGTTGTTTGCCAGAACACCGAATTGCAGGTCGTCGAGCTGCCGGAGCCGGTACCCGCCAAGGGTCAGGCACTGGTCAAGGTGCTGCGCTGCGGCATTTGTGGCTCGGACCTGCACATGCGCCACCACTGCGACGAGTTCAAGGCCGTGGTGGATAAGGTCGGCTTCGCCAAGGTATTGCCGTCCAGTAGCGATCCGGTGGTGTTCGGCCATGAACTATGTGCCGAGGTGCTGGAGTACGGCGCCGGGTGCAACAAGAAACTCAAGCCCGGTACCCGGGTGGTGGCCCAGCCGGTCCTGCGTATCGGGGCTGCGATCCACCTGGCCGGCCTGTCGCCGCTGGCCACCGGCGGCTACGCCGAGCGCATGCTGTTGCAGGAGTCGGCGCTGGTGCCGGTACCCAATGGCCTGTCGGCCGAGATGGCGGCCCTGACCGAGCCGATGGCGGTGGCCTGGCATGCGGTACGCCGCAGCGAAATTCAGCGCAAGGACGTGGCCATCATCATCGGTTGCGGGCCGGTGGGCCTGGCGCTGATCTGCCTGCTCAAGGCGCAGGGCGTGGAGCGCGTGGTGGCCAGCGACTTCTCCGCCGGGCGGCGTGCCCTGGCGCAGCGGTGCGGGGCCGATGTGCTGATCGATCCGCGCGAGGGCTCGCCCTACGCCGAGCGTCCCGGCGAGGATTTCATCCGCGATCTGCCCAGCTTGTTGGAACTCTCGTTGGGCACCCGCGAGAAGCTCGGCAAGCTGCCGGTGCCCTGGCACATCGCCTGGCGCCTGGCCGAGAAGCTTGGTGTCGGGGCGCCGAAGCGTCCGGTGATCTTCGAGTGCGTAGGCCTGCCCGGGCTGCTGCAGCAGATCATCGATGGCGCGCCGCTGCTGTCGCGGGTGATGGTGGTCGGTGTGTGCATGCAGGTCGACCGTTACGAGCCGGCCCTGGCGATCCACAAGGAGATCGACCTGCGCTTCGTCTTCGGCCATTCGCCGCTGGAATACCGCGACACCCTGCACATGATCGCCGAGGGCAAGGTCGACTGTGCGCCCATGATCACCGGCACCGTCGGCCTGGACGGGGTCGCCAACGCGTTCGACGCCCTCAAGGATCCGGAGCAGCACGCGAAGATCCTGATCGACCCGCAAAGCGCGGTGGCCCAGCTATGAACAGGACGACGACCTTGAACGCACGTTCGCCCTTGCCCCTGCCGTTGAACCAGATCGCCTTCAGCGTGGTCGATCTGCGCCGCACCGAAGCCTGGTGGTGCGACGGTCTGGGCTTCCTCCCGGCTGGCGGCAGCCGCCTGATGATGCGCGGCCCGCTGAGCGCCACCATCGTCGACCTGCCCGGCGCGGCAATGACCTGCTGGTGCCTGGTCGGGCGCAACGACTGGTGTCAGTTGGAGCTGTTCCAGTACGAGCGGCCGATGGCGCGCCTGATGCCGGCCGATCGCCAACCCAACGACATCGGCTATAGCCGCATGGGCGTCTGGGTGGCCGATTTCGACCTGGCGCTGGCCCGTCTGGTCGCGCTCGGTACCCAGCCGTTGACGGCGCCGCTCGGCGCAGCCGGTGCGCGCCGCGTATGCGTGCGCAACCCCGACGGGGTCTATGTCGAGTTGCTGGAGCAGGATCCACTACCCGAGGAGAACCTTCGTGGTCGCCAGGACTGCCCGGTGGCGATCCGTTACGTGAGCATGACCACTCCGGATTTGGCCGGCTCCAGCGCGTTCGTCGGCAGCGGCCTGGGCGTGCCTGAGCACGACCTGCAGCTGCACGACGATGCCCATGAAGCGCTGTGGGGACTGGCGGACGCCGGCGCCAGGCGCCGGGTATTCGGCGGGCCGACCCTGTTGCTGGAGATCGTCGAGTATGGCCGCGCTCCGGGGCGGCCCCGCGAGGCGGGCTACCGGATCAACGACCAGGGCATCCTCAACATCTGCTTTGGCGATCCGCGAAACCGCCATGGCGTCAACGCCATGCACCAGCGGGCGCTGGCCGCGGGCGCCAAGGCGAATTGCCGGCCGATCCATATGCCGCTGGCCGGTTGCGTCTACGTCAACGATCCGCTGGGGTTTTCCTACGAGTTCATGTGGGCCCGCCCGGGCAGAGGGCATCGTGACTTCGGCTTCCTGCCGCTGCCGCGCGAGCGGCGCCCGCTCGCCGACAACCAGGCCTGCGCCGCGAGCATCGAAATCGCCTCCGCGCCAGAGCGGGTCTTCGCCCTGCTCAGCGACCACCAGGCACTGGGACGCTGGGCGGGGCTGGGGCAGTGCCGCCTGGTCAAGCCGGGGGCCGGCGAGGTCAACGGCTACGGCGCCGAACGGGTGCTGAACTCGCTATTTGGCGCCATTCACGAACAGATCACCGAGTTCAGTCCGAACCGGGGCTATCGCTATCGCGTGCTCCAGGGCTCGCTGGTGTATTGCCATCAAGGCGAGGTGCGCCTGACCCCCTGCCGCGGCGGCACGCGCGTCGACTGGCAGATCCGCTTCCGTACGCGCATCCCCGGCCTGGGCGTGCCCCTGCGTTATCTGCTCGAACACAAGCTCAATGCTGCGCTCGTAGGCCTGCGCCGCCAGCTGACGAACTGAGCATGTCCCCTGGTCACCCCATGAATCTGGAGAAAAACAGCATGCATATCCTGAAATTCATCAGCAAACACATCGTCTTGAGCATTGTCATGCCGGTGACGATCGTCGCCGGGCTGCACTTCTACTTCTATCACTTCGGTTGAGCGAGATGCCTCAAATGAAATCAGCCTACTCCCTCGGTCTGCTCACCCTGCTATTCGGTGCCGGCGCCAGCGCCGCCACTCTCAGCGGCCACGTCATGACTGACGATGGCAAAGCGGTCGCCGGCAGCATGGTAACCGTCTGGAACGAAGCGCGTAACCGCAAGGAAACCGTCTACAGCGACGCCGACGGCCGCTACTCGCTGGAAACCGGCTTCGCCGGCAAGCTGCAGGTGCGCACGCGCACCCCCTATTTCAAGGATATCGTGCAGCCGCTGGAACTGGCCGCTGCCGATCGGCAGCGCCTGGATTTTCGCGTGGCCAAGATCGCCTCGGCCGAGGAGCTGTCCAACAGCCTGACCGCCTCGGCGCATGCCGCGACCCTGCCGTTCCCGGATGCGTCGACCAAGGAAGCCTTCATTTCCCAGTGCAGCTTCTGCCACCAGCAGGGCAACGCACTGACTCGCACGCCGCGCAGCGAGGAGCAGTGGGGGGGGACAATCAGTCGCATGGAAGGTTATCTGGCGACGCTGACCTATGGCGAGAAAAAGAGCATCGCCAAGATGTTCGCCGAGGGCTACGACGGCAAGCCGATCAAGGCGATCCAGAGCCACCAATTCAGCCCCGAACTGGCCAAGGCGCGCGTCGAGGAGTGGCATGCGGCCACGCCCCTGTCCTTCCTGCACGACACCATGGTACTGGCAGACGACAAGCTGATGGGCATCGACGAAGGCCGCGACGAGGTGTACATCCTCGATCGCCAGAGCGGGCAGATCGACACCTACCAGATGCCGGTGACCGACGAGGTCAAGGGCGGCAACTTCCGCGGCATGCAGATGCCGATCGGCATCTTCACCGGTAAGCACGGCCCGCACAGCGGCGCGCAGATCTCCGACGGGCGCATCTTCTTCACCGGCGCGCTGTCGAGCAACCTGATCATGTTCAACCCGGCGACCAAGGCCTGGAAGCTCTACCCGATCCCGCAGGGCTTCCTCTGGCGCAAGGGCCTGTATTCGCACACCATCCGCGTCGACAATGATGACAATGTCTGGTTCACCGTGCTGATCTCCAACACGGTGATGAAGTTCGACACCAAGACCGAGCAATTCACTGAAATCGAAACCCCGCACAATGGCGTGCTGCGCTGGATCACCGACACCTTCATCGGCGTCGTGCTGAAGATCTCCGCTTGGTTCCCCGAGCAGAATTTCCACCTGGCGCTGTCGCACCACAAGTGGCTCAACGGCGGCCGCAACGTGTTCAACTGGCCCTACGGCATTGATATCAATCCGCTCGATGGCGGCGTTTGGTACAGCAAGGTACTGGCCAACAAGATCGGCCACATCGACCCCGTCACCCATGAGGTCACCGAGTACGACGTGCCGCACAAGGGCCCACGCCGCCTGCGCTTCGGGCCGGATGGCAGCCTGTGGATTCCGTCTTTCGACGAGGGCTACCTGATGCGCTTCGACACCCAGAGCAAGACCTTCGAGAGCATCGCGCTGCCTCTGCTGGCGGCGAACGAGTACGAGATCCCCTATGCGCTGAACGTCGACAAACACGGCGACGTGTGGATCGCCACCAACAATACCGATCGGGTGATGCGCTATATCCCGGCGCAGAAGAAGTTCATTGCCTACCCGATGCCCAACCGGGTGATCTGGTTCCGTGACTTCGAGTTCACCCAGGATGGCCGCGTGTGTACTTCCAACTCCAACCTGCCGGCCTATGCCCACGAGGACGGCCTGCCTGCCTTCGTCTGCATCCAGCCGGACGTCGCCGATACCGACACCCTGCAGCCGGCGCATCAGCATGCGGCGGTGATGGCGACCAAGTAAGTGCGCTGTACCGGGCGCAGCTCTGCGTCCGGCAGGCCTAAACCGACGAAGCCAGCGCGGCGCTGAAATGGCTGCCGCGCATAACGGCAGGGGCGAAAACCTCGCCTCCGGCGTTACACCGATTGGGGAGAGAGACCATGTGAATTGCACCGCTCAGCGCCGCTGGCGTTCCTTTGCTGCAGCGCACCTTGCGCGAGCCACTGCTGCATTTCCTGCTGTTCGGCGTGCCGGGCGAGCCGACGGCTGATCAGTAGAGAGTTGTCGACCCTGGCCGCCTCGCCGCGCTGCAGGACAACGTCCTCAAGGGCAGGCGGCGAGCGCAGACGGGCGAAGAGCTGGAGGGCCTGGTGCGCGACTATGTGCTTGAGGAAATGGCCGGGCGTGAGGCGCGGGCGCTGGACATTGATCGGGCTGACAGCGTAATCCTCCGTTCATGGCCGATGAACAGGAGCGCAAGTTGCGTGAAATGATTCGCACTGGCCAAGCCAGTGCGCTCAGGCCGCGATGGAACTAATCACCAGTTACGGTAATGGCACCCTGTCCAAGCAGCTGGTGCCTGTACCCGGCTCCGAGCCCTTCAGCAATGCCTGGCAGGAGTCGGTGAGTGTAGGTGAGGACTACAATGAACCGGGTCGTTTCACGGCTTTGCTCGGTTACGAGCAGACCTCGGACACGGGTGCCAACAACCTGCACCGCAACGTCATCTTCCGTGACAACGGTGACAAGGTGGCGCAAGTCGATCCCTTCACCACCCTCAAGCCGCTGGGCATCGACAACCCGCGAGTCGATCTGGGACGCGATGCAGCGCGGCGAGACCTATGGCATTACTGGGCCGCGCATGAATGTGCGCCTGTTCGCCGGCGGGATTTCAACCAGGCTGACCCACAGAGCCGCAGTCTGGCCGATGCCGGCTACTGCAAGGGCTGGTTGGATGCCTCCGGCAAGCTGCACGAAAAGGTCTATGGCGTGGCCTGGAGCAGTAAATCCAGTAGTAATGCCCGTATTACTCGATACCGGCATTGTCGCTTGGGGCTACAGCGGGTTGAGATGCTCGTCGAACTGGTTGAGGCTGACGAACTGCAGCGCTTGCAACTGGTCCAGTCGGCGCAGGTGCTGGCGGTATTGATCGAGCAGTTCCAAGCGTGCCTCGTGCGAGATGTAGGGCACATGGTAGGCGACGAAGGGCGGCAGTACGGTCATTCCGGTTTAGGCCAGGGTGCCTGGCAGGATGGGGCGCAGCATGGCATTGAAGTCGCCGTGCACGCCGCCCTCGACCAGCATGTGCGGTTGTCCGCCGACACTGATCGCCAGCATGGCCCGCTTGCCGCTCAGCCCGCTCCCTTCGCGGCCGAGGTCGGGGGGGCGCGGCCTTCGGCATCCAGCCACTGCGACCGCGGTGATGATAGAAGAGCTGGCCTATCATTCGAACTCCGTTGCGGCGATAGTCGATGTGCACTGCATTCTTGCCGGTGGCGTCCTCAAGCATGGCTCCGACTCGATCAAGCAGCGCTACCTCACGCCTCTGCTCAAGGGCGAGAAGATCGGCAGCTTCGCCACCACCGAGCCTGACGCCAGCTTGGACCTGAGCGTCGAGGCCATGCGCACCATCGCCATCCGCACCGAGGATGGCTACATCGTCAATGGCCGCGAGCGCTTCATCAGCAACTCGCCGGTCGCCGATTTCGTCGTGCTGCTGTGCGTCGATGGCGAGCGCATGACCGAACTGGTGGTCGAGCTGGATTGGCCCGGTGAACGCGTGGGCCAGCCGGACAAGAAGGTGGGCAATCATGGTCAACTGACGGCAGATATCTACTTCGACGACGTCAAGGTGCCCCCGGAGAATGTCGTAGGCCAGCCCGGTCAGTGCCTCAAGATCGCCCTGCAGATGCTCACATTCGGCCGGGTAGCAATCGCCGTCAGCTGCGCCGGCATGGCTCAGGCACTGTTCGATCACAGTGTCGAGCGGCTCAAGACCCGTCGCGTCTTCGGCAAGGCCATCGGGAAGTTCCAGCATTGGCAGTTCAAGCTGGCCGAGCGCGCCACCGAAATCGAGAATGCCCGCAACCTTTACCTCAAGGCGGCACTGCGCATGGATGAGGGGCTGGCGTTTCCAGAGCCTGAGGCTGCGATGGCCAAGTGGTACGCTACCAACCTGGCCGGCGAGTTCGCCCGCGAAGCGGTGCAAATCTTCGGCGGCTACGGCTTTATGCGCGAAATTGCCACCGATGGCTCGCACTACCGCGTGAAGGAGATTTACCGCGACTGCAAGATTGCCGAGATCTACGAAGGGGCCAATGAGATCCAGAAGATGGTGATCGCGTGCGCCATCTTCGGCAAAGAGATCACCGGCTGATTCGCGGCTCCTATCCTGAACCATGCTCGGCGTTGCGCCGAGTCAGACCGGCAACGCGGGCTCTGCTGCAAAGGGCCTGTGTTGGCGTCGCCCCGAAACACGGCTCGGCAAGCAAGCTCAGCAGCAGTGCACTGACCTGTTCCGGGTGTTCCTCGGCAGTTTCTTGTCCGGCCTGAGCCAAGTAGTGCGTTGGGGCCGTCAGGAGTTTTGAGAGCGAAATTGCGAGCAGTTCTGCGATGTGTGCGTTGCAGTAAAAATCTGCTCAAGCATCGAGATGTGCTGGTTGGATGGCGTCGAGTGGAAGTGAATGTTGATGTTTCATTGACTGGCTCCGATCCAACGGCGTCGCCTGCCTTATTTGGCTGCTACCACCGGAGGGGCGTTCCAGCCACCACCCAAGGCCTTGAAGGCGGCGACTGCTGCGCGTGCAGATTCCGTCTGCTCCTGCGCGCGGGTATCGGTGGATCGCAGCAAGGTTTCATCGGCATTCAAGAGCTCGATCAGGCTGACAGCGCCTTTCTGATAGGCCATAAACGACGCGTTGCGCGCTTGGCCGAGCGAATCGGCTCCCCTGGCAAGTAGGGTCGCCTGCTCCTCGCGTTTGACCAGGGCCGAGAGGGCATTTTCTACATCCTCAGTGGCATGCAGCACGGCCAGTCGATAGGCCGCGAGTATTTCTGCTTCCTGCCCCTTGGCCAGGTCGATTTGCGCGTCGATACGGCCGAAGTCGAACAGCCGCCAGCGCAGGCCCAGCACTCCGGCGGTCTGGCTGGCACCGCTGCTGAACAGGTTACCCCTGGACACCGATGTCGCGCTGCCGATCAGCCCGCTCAGGGATAGCTTGGGATAATACTCAGCAAGGGCGATACCGATTATGGCGTTCGAGGCGGCCAAACGACGCTCGGCCGCAATCAGGTCGGGCCGGCGTCTGAGCAACTCGCTTGGCGATCCCGCCGCCGCAATTTGCGGGGCAACCGGGAGTACGCCAACGCCTGTCTGGAGTATCTCGACCGCAGCCCCGGCCGCGCCCTGGACGAGCGCCTGATCGCCAGCCTAGCCAGCGGCAACTGGATCCGCCAGCAGCACAATCTGCTGCTGACCGGCCCGACCGGTGCCGGCAAAACCTGGCTGGCCTGCGCCCTGGGCAACCAGGCCTGCCGCCAGGGCTACAGCAGCCTGTACCTGTGCACCCCACGCCTGCTGGAGCAACTGCGTATCGTCCACGGCGACGGCAGCTTCGGCCCCGCCCTGCAACAGCTGGCCAAGGTCGACGTCCTGGTGCTGGACGACTGGGCGTTGGTCCCGCTGGAGGAGGGGGCTCGGTATGACCTGCTGGAAGTGATCGACGACCGCGCCGGCAACCGCTCAAAAATAGCCGGGTCGTTTACTGAGAGCAGGGTATTGGTGAAGAACTGCGAGAACGTCAGAACACCGAGGATGTTGTAGGCCTCGGCGAGCCAAAAGTCCTTGGTGATAAGCGAGTTTGGGTGATGGTTACTGGGCGTTGTTGTTTCTCTCTGGGTAATGGTGGCGGGTGAGCCACGCACTTTTAGCACTCAAGATGTCGCGCAAAGACAGGCTCTCCGAGCGTTACGCGTTTAGCTCGATATGTATATCTCTGGCGTCTGAAAATTTTCAAAGCCGCTCATCGGCGTCAGCAAGATTTAGGCTATGTCCCAGTTATGTGTTGAGCGCCGCACACCTTGTAGAAGGGGCTTTAGCCGCGATGGGGCACGGCAGGCAGTACAGCGTCAATTCACGGTAGCCAAACGGTGGACCGTTCGCTGCGCTCCTGAGCCCACCCTACAATTTGGCCTTCAATACGTAACTGGTACAGAGCCTAATCAATGTGGTTCTCACGCTGCACTGGGCTCCGCGTCCAACAGCTCGGCTGGCTGCGACTGGCTGGCGCAGGTGACGAACTCGTAGTCCGCATCGCGCACCCGCCGGGTCTGCAGCCAAAAGCGCCATGTGGCACCCGGCCAGATCAGCACGTTCTTGCCACCGGCCTGCTGATACCAGCTGGTGCAGCCGGACGACCAGGCGGTGCCGACAAATTTGGCCTGCAGCTTCTGGTTGAACTCGCGCTGCACCTGCGGCTTCACGTCCAGATAGTCGGCGCCTTTCTCCTGCAGGCGCTTGAGGCACTGCATGATGTAATGCACTTGAGCTTCGATCATGAAGATGACCGAGTTATGCCCCAGGGCCGTGTTGGGGCCGAGCAGTTGGTAGAAGTTCGGAAAGCCGGTCACCGTCGTACCGTAATAGGCTTCCGGACTCTCTTTCCAGTCCTGCGTCAGGTCGTGGCCCGGCAGGCCGGTGCAGGGAAAATCCTTCATGTAGATGCGGGGGTCGGTGACGAAACCGGTGCCGAGAATGATGCAATCGGCCGGCAGCTCACGACCATCGCGCAACAACACCGAGTGCTCGCGCAACTCCTTGATGCCAGCGCCGATCAGCTCGACGTTGTCGCGATTGAACATCGGCAGCCACTTGTTGGAAATCAGGATGCGCTTGCAACCGATCAAATAGTCCGGCGTCAGGGCCTTGGCCAGCGCTTGGTTCTTGACCTTGACGTTGATAAACAGCTTGGCCAGTTTCTGTATAACTGCCGCTACCCGTGGCGCAAACAGCGGCCAGGCACGCGACTCGTTGCTCCAGTACAGGCGTGCACGGTGCAAGGTGCGGCTGAACGGCAGGCTGACGAACAAGCGTTTTTCCCAATCGGCATACGCCCGCTCGTCACGCGGAATCACCCAGGCCGGGGTGCGCTGCAAAATGCTCAGTCTGGCCACTTTGCGGGCAATTTCCGGGGCGTACTGAATGGTGCTGGCACCGGTGCCTACCGAGACCACCTGTTTGCCGCTCAGGTCATAGTCGTGATCCCACTGCGCCGAATGGAAAATCTTACCCTTGAAATTTTCCTGCCCTGGAAACGTCGGTATCGAGGGCACATGCAACGGGCCCGAAGCCAGCACTACATGGCGCGCGACAAACTGCTCGCCGGCGGCGGTATCGACTGTCCACAGGCCCTTGGCCTGATCGAAATGCATGCCGCACACTTCGCGATTGAAGCGCAGAAACGGACGGATACCGAACTTCTCCGTGGTATCGAGAATGTACTGCTGAATTTCCTGCCGCTCTGCGTACCGTTTGCTCCAGTCGTTTTTTGGCGCAAAGGAGAACGAATACATGTGCGATTGCACATCACAGGCCGCGCCCGGATAGCTGTTCTCGCGCCAGGTGCCGCCGACATCGCCGGCCTTTTCCAGCACGACAAAGTTGTCGTTACCGGCTTCGCGCAATTTGATCGCCATGCCCAGGCCGCCAAAGCCCGAGCCAATAATCACCACATCGACAATCTTGCTGGTGCTGGTTGCGGCTGACTTGTGCATGGGCGCTCCTTGACAGGGATAAATGGCAATGTCGCCAGTCTAGGAGCCACCCAATAGGAGAGATATGCTAGGGTTGGCAATAAATTGATAGTTTCGGCAAGACAATAAAATCAATATGGCCAGTCATTCGATCCTTGGACTCACCTACATCTTCAACAGCCTGCGCAAGCAGGGCGTGGATGTTTCCCCGCTGCTGCAACGCTACGGCCTGGATCTTGAGCATCTGGCGCCGGATGCGCGGATCGATCGCAGCCTGGAGCTGCGGCTGATATGCGAGCTGGCCGGGGAGCTGAATCAACCCTGCGTCGGTCTGAGTATCGGCAACGGCGTCGGCTTTGCCGGCTATGGCCCCCTCAGCCTGCTGTTGCTGACCTGCGACACGGCCCAAGAAGTTCTGTATTGCGGCATCCGCTACCAGCAACTGACCTATCTGTTCAGCGAGGTTAGCTTTCAACCCGGGGAGAGAGTCAGCGCCCTGACCCTCGCGTCACTGCCGCTGGCCGAACCCGCACGACGGATGCTGATCGACATGCAGATGGCCGGCACCTACAAGCTGATCCTCGATGTTCAAGCCAGCCTGAACATGGACCTGTATGCCATTCAGGTTGACCTGCCGTATCCCAAGCCGGCCGAGGCCCAGGTGTATGAGCAGTTTTACGGCTGCCCGGTGCACTTTGACGCCAGCATTGCGCGGTTTTGGATGCGCAATGAACACCTGCAGTTGCGCCTGCCCAGCAGCGATCGTAGCGCCAATGCGCTCTACCGCCGGCAGTGCGACMAGCTGCTACTGGGGCTGCAACAGGAGCAGGCCAGCGGCAACTCGGCCGATCAGGTGCGTGCGCACCTGAGCCTGTTCACCGCGGGTTTTCCGACGGCCTGCGAGGTGGCCGCGGCCCTGGGGTTTTCCGAACGGACCCTGCGCCATCAGCTACGCAGCCAAGGCACCTCGTTCCGGCGCATCCTCGAAGAGCTGCGCTTTGCCCGTGCGCGGCAATTGCTCGAAAGCAGCCAGCTGTCGGTAGAGGCCATTGCCGGGCAGCTGGGTTATGCCGAGTCGGCGGCCTTTATTCACGCCTTCCAGCGCTGGTCCGGCAGCACCCCGGCGCTCTATCGCCGCCAGCACCAGTTGGGGCGGGCGCCTGAATTGCCCCGACCTTGTCCGGTGTGATTTTGGGCTTGATTTTAATCGCGGCTACCGCTGAACGGCTGCAATAGTTCTTAACCGGCAAGCCATAGCAGGCAGCTGCCGGCCGGCTACACGCGGCTTATGGACATGGCCACAGGGAATCAGTAACAGTGCCGGCACTGTATGTCGTTTTTCCCCGCCTTATGTCGAATTGCAAAATTCGACACCCAAGCTGATCAAGGAGTTAAGTGTTCAACAAAAAGTCAGGTTGTAATCATTTCCGAATCCAGCCTGGATGCGGTCGAGTGCGCCCTCTAACTCTGCTCGTGTGTGTTTGCGAAAAGGCAGCCATCCTATTTAGTCTGCCGAATAATCAGAAAATACGAGCCACAACTTCCGCATTGGCATGCTTTCGTGTGCCGAGGGTGGGGTATTCGTCATGTCGTTTGTACCCATCCACTACCGGGTTCAGCCGTTCATGACGGCGATGTCCGGTTCCGTCTTGATTGCGCTACTTGCGCCGATGGCCCTGAACGGTGGTGGCGGGGCACGACTGGCATTACTTACCACCGCAATCACGATGCTGATTGTGAAAAAGCCGCTCCTGGCGATTACTGCCGGAATTCTGGCTGCAGCCTTGTTCAGGCATTTGTAACTGTGTTCTGACAGCTCTGCTTTTAGCGGTCTAGTGCGAGCTCGGTGAAAAACTTCCTTTAGTCAACGCCGTCCGAGTCTATTCGCCCTGTCGGATTCTGCACGAGCGGCTGCTAGTGTCCGCGAGCCTGCAACAGTTTTAACGGAGGGTAATGAACAGGGCGCATAACCCTGCTTTACCCTTGGTGCGAATTCCCTGCTTCATGCTCGACGAATCCCTCTGGGACTATTCGCTGCTGTGCCACTTCTTCCGATAATAGCCAGGGCTTTCTCCGGTCCACTGCTTGAACGCCCGGTGAAGCGCACTGGCCTCGCAGAAGCCGGCCTTCTCGGCGATCGCGGTGATGCTCAGGTCGGTGTTGCGTAGGCACTCGAAGGCGATGGCGCGGCGTACCTCGTCTTTGAGCTCCTGGAAGGAGAAACCTTCTCGCTGCAGCTGGCGGCGGAAGCTGGCGATGCTCAGGGCGCGCTCCTCGGCCATGTCGGCCAGGGTCGGCCAATGTTCGTAGCGACAATTGCGCAGCTGTTTGTAGACTTCGGCGCTCAGTCCCTGGCGATTGCTGAAACGCACGATCAGCCATTGCGGCGAGGTGCGCAGGAAGGTCTTCAGCGTCGCCAGGTTCTGTACCAGCGGCAGCTCCAGATAACTGGCGGCGAACTCGATTTCGCTATGGGTGGCCTCGAAGGTCAGGTTGGGTCCCCAGAACAAGTGGTCGTCACCATGCTCCGGTCGCGGGTGGGTGAATTGCGAGCTGTCGATGGGGATGCGTCGGCCCGCCAGCCAGCACAGCAGGCCAAGCACCACGGTTAGGTAGGTTTCCTCGGCGACGCTGCGCGCCTGCGGGTCTGGCTGGCGGTTGTGCAGGCGGATCACGGCACGGTCGCCGCGTACCGACAGGCTGCCGTGGATATCCCGCAAGAACAGACCGAGGCCGCTCAGGCACTGGAGCAGCGCCTGGCCGAGGTTGTCGGCCTGGATCAGGCTCCGACAGATCAGGGCGAAGCTGCCGGTCGGCATCCCGTGCGAGTCGAAACCGAGGAACTCGTCGTCGAGCTCCCGGGCGACGGCCAGCCAGAGTCTGGCAAAGGCCGAGGCGGCGATGCGTACCGATTTGTCGCTCAGTTGCTGTTCGGGAATACCCGCCGCGGCCAGTACCACCGCAATCCGCTCGGGTTGCCCGTGCAGCCCGTAAAGCGCTGCACGGGCAAAATACACGGCCACTGAATCCTTCTCTTGCATAACGCTCGCTCGCTGCGGGTCAGTTGCCTGGGGGTTGCAAAAAGTATCAGCCAAATCAGTAATTTTCGGCATAGGCCAGTGTTCATCGGCTCCCTAGACTACCCCACGCCTGGGCAGTGCGCCGCCATAGCGTGCGCAGTCTACGCATCAGTTGGATCTCAATGCCACCGGAGTCTCCTATGCCTAATCCCGAAGTCTATATCGTCAGCGCTGTCAGAACTGCAATCGGTTCCTTCGGCGGTACGCTCAAAGATACCCCGCCATGCGAACTGGCCACGACCGCGGTCAGCGCCGCCCTGCAGCGCAGTGGTTGTGACGCCGAACGTATCGGTCATGTGGTGATGGGCAATGTCATTCCCACTGAGACGCGAGATGCCTACATTTCCCGGGTGGCCGCGATGAATTCCGGTATCCCCCAGGAAGCACCCGCATTCAACGTCAATCGCCTCTGCGGTTCCGGTCTGCAGGCGATCATTTCGGCGGCGCAGAGCCTGCTGCTGGGTGACTGCGACATCGCTATCGGCGGCGGTGCCGAATCCATGAGCCGCGGCCCTTATCTGCTGCCAGGCGCGCGCTGGGGTGGCCGCATGGGTGATATGCAGGCCGTGGACTACATGCTCGGCACCCTCCACGACCCGTTCCAGCGGATTCACATGGGCATTACCGCCGAGAATATTGCCGAACTGCATGGCATCAGCCGCGCAGAGCAGGACACCCTGGCGCTGGTCAGTCAGCAGCGTGCGGCGCGTGCGATTACCGAAGGACGTTTCGCCGGCCAGATTGTGCCGGTTGAAATCAAAACGCGTAAAGGCTCGCAACTGTTCGAGGTCGATGAGCATGTGCGTGGCGACACCTCGATCGAGCAACTGGCGGGCATGAAGACCGCATTCAAGCAGGGCGGCACGGTCACCGCCGGTAACGCCTCGGGACTCAACGACGGCGCGGCGGCGGTAGTCCTGGCCACGGGGGAGGCGGTGCAGGCCGATAACCTGCGCCCGCTGGCCCGTCTGGTCAGCTACGCGCATGCCGGTGTCGATCCGGTGTTGATGGGCTTGGGGCCGATCCCGGCAACCCGCCTGGCCCTGCAACGTGCCGGCCTGAAGGTCGCCGACCTGGATGTGATCGAGGCCAACGAAGCCTTTGCCGCCCAGGCCTGCGCCGTGGCTCGAGAACTCGACTTCGACCCGGTCAAGGTCAACCCGAATGGCTCGGGCATTTCCCTCGGCCACCCGGTCGGTGCCACCGGAGCGATCATTGTCACCAAGGCCGTCCATGAACTGCATCGTACCCAGGGCCGTTATGCCCTGGTGACTATGTGCATCGGTGGCGGCCAGGGTATTGCCGCGATCTTCGAGCGCGTTTGAGCAGGGGGGAGACGACCATGAGCGACGAAATTATCGGTGTCATTGGTGGCGGCATCATGGGCAGCGGTATTGCCCAGGTGTGTGCCCTTGCGGGCCTGTCCGTCGTGCTGGTGGATATATCCGAAGCCGCCTTGGCCAAGGCGCGGGTGTCCATTGATCGCAGCCTTGGCCGGCAGGTGGACAAGGGCACGCTGACGGAACAGCAGCGCGCCGCCGCGCTAGGACGCATCAGCACCAGTATCGACTATGCCAGCCTGAGCGACGCCGGCCTGGTGATCGAGGCGGCCAGCGAGAACCTGGACCTGAAGCTGCGCATCCTCAAGCAGGTTAGTGAGCAGGTCAGCGCTGAGGCCATCATCGCCAGCAATACCTCGTCGCTGTCGATTAGTCAGTTGGCCTCCCAGGTACAGCACCCCGAGCGCTTTATCGGCCTGCATTTCTTCAACCCGGTAGCGGTCATGACGCTGGTGGAAGTGATTCGCGGGCTGGCAACCACCGAGGTTTTCCATACCCGCACCCTGGCGTTCGCCGAGCGCATTGGCAAGACCGCGATCAGCACGGGTAACCGCCCGGGCTTCGTGGTCAACCGGATTCTGGTGCCGATGCTCAACGAAGCTATCTTCACCCTGCAGGAAGGCCTGGCCACTGCCGAGGATATCGACACCGGCATGCAGTTGGGTTGCGGTCTGCCCATGGGGCCGCTGGCGCTGGCTGATCTGGTTGGTCTGGATACCCTGCTGGCGATTCTGGAGTCCTTCCAGCAGGGTTTCGGTGATCCCAAATACCGCCCGCCCTCCCTGCTCAGGGAGCTGGTGGCAGCCGGTCGCCTCGGGCGCAAGAGCGGTCATGGTTTTTATCGCTATAGCTGATTAGCGGTTGCCAAGGATGGGCTACCGCTGGCTTTTCCCGGGAGTCTTGTCGTCATGAATACCAAGCGATCATTCGTCTCAGCATGCCCGGGCGAGTCAGGCGAGGCACCGCTCTCGCGCCTCGAGCAGATGCGCAGGCGCTATGGAGGAGACGCTCCTGGCGCGCTTGCTGGAGGCCGGCGCTACAGGCCCGCTGCCGGTGCTCAAGGCGACCTTACAAACTAACGGCGCCAGGCTCAACAACCTGCCGGCCTGGCTGGATCAGGCTGGTTTGTCCCCGACGCAGCGGCAGGAGGTGATCGGCGGGATCGTCCTCGGCTCGCTGTCCGGCGTTCTCAAGCAGCCGCCAGCGGCTGCAGATAGCGCAACCGTAGTTACGTTGCGCGTCCCTGGTGCAAGCCCGCGCGGCTGACCTTTCTATTAATCGGGGCATGCGCAATGCCCGCACACTGTCTGAGTAATTCAATCATGTCTGACTACCAAGCTCCCCTGCGCGATATGCGCTTTGTGCTCAATGAAGTGTTCGAAGTCTCCAAGCTGTGGGCCCAGTTGCCGGGCCTGGCTGAAGTGGTGGACGAAGACACCGCCGCGGCCATCCTCGAAGAGGCCGGCAAGGTCACCGGCGGCGTGATCGCCCCGCTAAATCGCAGCGGCGATGAAGAAGGCTGCTCCTGGAGCGACGGTACGGTGAAAACCCCGGCCGGCTTTCTGGACGCCTACAAGACCTACGCCGAAGGCGGCTGGGTCGGCCTCGGTGGCGACCCGGTATTCGGCGGCATGGGCATGCCCAAGGCGATCTCGGCTCAGATCGAGGAAATGGTCAGCTCGGCCAACCTGTCGTTTGGCCTCTACCCGATGCTGACCGCCGGCGCCTGCCTGTCGATCAATGCCCACGCCAGCGAAGAGCTGAAAGAAAGATACCTGCCGAACATGTACTCCGGCATCTGGGCGGGCTCCATGTGCCTGACCGAGCCGCATGCCGGCACCGACCTGGGCATCATCCGCACCAAGGCCGAGCCGCAGGCTGATGGCAGCTTCAAGGTGTCCGGCACCAAGATCTTTATCACCGGCGGTGAGCACGACCTGACCGAGAACATCATCCACTTGGTACTGGCCAAGCTGCCGGACGCCCCAGCAGGTCCGAAAGGCATCTCGCTGTTCCTGGTGCCGAAGTTTATGGTCAACGCCGACGGTTCTCTGGGCGAGCAGAACAGCCTGTCCTGCGGTTCCATCGAACACAAGATGGGCATCAAGGCTTCGGCCACCTGCGTGATGAACTTCGACGGTGCCACCGGCTGGATCGTCGATGCGCCGAACAAGGGCCTCGCTGCCATGTTCACTATGATGAACTACGAGCGTCTGGGCGTGGGCATCCAGGGCTTGTCCCTGGGTGAGCGCAGCTACCAGAACGCTGTGGAATACGCTCGCGACCGTATCCAGAGCCGCGCGCCGACTGGTCCGGTGGCTAAAGACAAAGCCGCTGACCCGATCATCGTGCACCCGGATGTGCGCCGCATGCTGCTGACCATGAAAGCGTTGAACGAAGGCGGTCGTGCCTTCTCCAGCTACGTCGCCATGCAGCTCGATACCGCCAAGTTCAGCGAAGACGCCGCCACCCGCAAGCGCGCGGAGGAGCTGGTTGCCCTGCTGACCCCGGTAGCCAAGGCCTTCCTTACCGATATGGCACTGGAAACCACCACCCATGGCCAGCAGATATTCGGCGGCCACGGTTATATACGTGAGTGGGGCCAGGAGCAGCTGATTCGCGACTGCCGCATCACCCAGATCTACGAAGGCACCAACGGTATCCAGGCGCTCGATCTGGTCGGCCGTAAAGTGGTCGGCAGCGGCGGTGCGTTCTACAAGCACTTCGCCGAAGAGATCAAAGCCTTCACCGATTCGGCCGACAGCAGCCTGGCCGAATTTATCGAGCCACTGAAAGGCGCCATCGCGAACCTTGAACTGATGACCGCTGACCTACTGGAGCGGGCCAAGGCCAACCCGAACGAAGTCGGTGCTGCCTCGGTCGAGTACCTACAGGTGTTTGGCTACACCACCTACGCCTATATGTGGGCACTGATGGCACGTACCGCCCTGGCCAAGCAGGATCAGGACAAGTTCTACGTCAGCAAGCTGGGCACCGCACGTTTCTTCTTCGCTCGCCTGTTGCCGCGTATCCACTCTCTGACTGCTTCGGTTAAAGCCGGTAGCGAGAGTCTGTACCTGCTGGATGCGGCGCAGTTCTGATCGTCCCATGCCCAGGCTCCCAAGCCTGGGCAAACTCCTGATCGCGGCATTCCTGCCGTTGTACGTACTGCGCGCCGATCCAACATTCAAGCCCTCAACAAGAACCAGGTAGGCCTCAGCATGCTGAAGACAAAAATAATTACCTCCGCGCAAGGTGCCTACAGTTATCCCTTGCTGATCAAGAGCCTGCTGCTGTCTGGCCAGCGCTAGGAAGCAGAGCAGGGACTGCGCCAGAACTGTCCCGGCGTAGCGCCTATGATTAACTTGTAGACCCGAGTTAGGGGCTGGTCGGCGACCCACGAGGTGATGTCTACCTCAGCCAGGCTGATAGCAGTTCCCAACAGTTTGTGCGTTCGCCGCACCCGTGCATTCTTAAGAGCGGGCCCTTTGGACCCTTGTTCACGGCAACATCAATCGCCAACTGTCAGTGATCTCCCGACCGAGCCTTTTCAGTCTGGAGACCCTGGGCACTCCGGGGCAAAGCCTTTCCACCACTCAGGTCGGTCAGGTTGCTGCTGATAGGTCTGCACCTGATCAGCCGCACTGCCCAGCAGTTGCTCGACGCTGAGACCTCGTTTGACTACATATTCATCCAGCTCGCGTACAGCACGGGACAACACTTCATAGCCGCCCGTGAACACCGCAGAGGTCATCTCTGTGGCGCAGGCCCCGGAAAGTAAAAAGCGCGCGACGTCCAGCCCGCTACGAGCGCCGTTGGTGGCGATCAGCGGGTAATCGTCGCCCATGGCTCTGCGCGTCATCATCAGCCAGCGCGCGGTCAGTGGTAGCGCCCAACCGCCACCTATTGCGGCACTGGTTCCCAGCACGGGCAGCCCGGTTTCCAGATCCGGCAGAAAGCCCATGAAACGTCCCATCATCACGACACTGTCGGCTCCGCCCCTGCGCGCGGCCTGAGCCAGGCCGACGACGTCCTCGCTTTGCCCGGTGAGCTTGATCCACAGCGGTAATGTCGTCGCCTGCCGGATACGCGACACAATGGCTTCAATGCGTACCGCGCCCCGCTCAAGGACGATGGCACCCTTGGCTGCTTCTTCACCGTGAGGGGCGCCAATGTTCAGCTCCAACACTCGCAGGCCAGCCTGTTCGATCTGCCGGGCGTACTCCGCACATTGTTCAAGGTCACTGAGGATCAGGCTGGGAATAACGTAAGCATCTTGCTGCCGAGCTTCCAGATCCAGCTTAACCAGGTCGTCGAGCCATTCGGCAAAACCGCGCTGAACCAAGCCTGAGCGACCGAACAGGCTGGCATCAGGCGGCGGGGAAAAGTCCCACGGCAAGCGGTTCCAGTTCGAGTCCAGCAGCACATAGTCCGTCTTGTCGAGCTGGTGCTTGGCGGCTTGTGATTCATTGGTGGATTTGGCTACCACCGCACCAGCACCGGTGCCCAGGGCTGCGCGGATGGCATCGCGAGTCATGGACTGCTCGCCAGCTCCACAGATGACCGGGTTCTTAAAGGACAGTGTCCCAATTTGTGTGATAAGTCGCGTCATGACCGTGCACTCACAGGTTCATCAAGCGGGAAGCGTTGCCGGAGGTCATCTTGCGAATATCCTCGTCGCTGTAGTTCAGATCCAGCAGTTGGCCAATCACGTTACGAAAGCCCTCGGCGATGCTTGGATTGCCTTGCTGGCCCAAGTCGGAACCGAGAATGGTCAGGTCCACGGTTCCCGCTTCGATCACTTGTTGCAGAAATTGATCATCGTAGAATTTGAACTTCGATCCAGGCACCCACATGCACATGGAGTGCTCCATGTAGACGCCAGCACGTGCCAGTTCGCGCATGTCATCGAGCGTGGCGTCGACCACGTACGTCGGATGGTTGACCAGCAGTTTTTTAACCCCACGTTTGCGAGCCTCTTCGAATAGCGGCCAGATTTCCTTGATGTTGAGGTGACCGGCAGACAGCACCACGTCTTCTGCGGCAATAAGATCGAGGATCGCTTTCACCTCTTCCTTCAGACGACCGTTTTCATCGAGTACGGTCAATGGGATCGGCTGCAGCATGCGTTGAGTGGTTTGCGGAAATTTTTCGGTGAATTTCTCATCCTGATGGTGATGGGCGATGTGGTTGGCCGAAGAAAACGTTGGCATCCAGACCAGTTTCGCCCCCAACTTCAAGCCGTGCTCGACGGCATGGACGTTGAGCCCGCCGACCGAATTGTTCAGGGGGACGCCCGACAGCATGTGAACGCCAAGCTCGCTGAAGTGTTTGTTCAGCAGGGTCGTCACCGGTGTGCAGCTGTAATAGTGATCCTTGAGCAACACCGCCTTCAAACCAGCCTCGCTGGCTTCACGCATGGCTTCAATATGGTCGCAGTAGCGCGGCATGACCGAGGGACCGCTGTGGCAGTGCAGGTCGATGGCGCCGCGCATGAGGCTGTCGATTCGCGCCTCACGTTCTTCGTTGGTGGATGTATTGATGATGGCGTTCATGGGGTTACCTTTTGTTGTTTTGCAGGCGGTTCAGCGAGTCACACTGTGGAAATGACGCACCTGTTGAGTCCAGCCAGCGCGCAGCACCGCCTGGTCCGAGCCCAGAATGAAAAAGCGCATCCCCTTGTTGCTGAAGCGCTCCAGGTCTTCGCTGTTGGAGACAAAAATTCCGGCAGCCTTGCCGGCTTGAAGTGCGGCGTCGATCACGCGGCTGACAGCGGACTCGACGCGCGGATCATCCAGCGTACTGACGCCGAGCGAGACGGCCAGGTCGGCTCGCCCGACCAGCAGGCAGTCGATCTGCTCGACGCTGGCGATCGCCGCGAGGTTGTCCAGTGCCGCGCGGTCCTCGATCTGGGCAATGATCGCGTGACGACCATCCTCAGCGGCCATGTGTTCGACGAGGTTGGCGTTGCCATAGCGGCCGGCCCTGGGCGAGTTGGAGAAACCACGACTGCCATGGCGATACCGGGTTGCCTGCAATATCTGACGTGCCTGTGCAGCATCGACGATATGGGGCAAAACCAGGCCGTCGGCACCCAGGTCCAGCGCCTGCAACAGCGTGCTGGGGCGGTCGTCGGCAACGCGCACCAGGCCGGCTACCTGCGCGGCACGGCAGGCCAGCAGGCCACGATCAAGGCTGCCTTGATCGAAGGGCGCGTGCTCGGCGTCCAGCACCACTGCATCCAGCGTGCAGTCACCGGCAATCTCCACCACCGCATGGCTTGGTGTTTTGATGAACGTGCTGATCAGTGACTGGCCGGCGCGCAGCCGGGTCGAGAAGCTCATGCCGTTCATGACCGTGCTTGCCCGGCGTCGGCGAATTCGCCAGCCTGGTATTCGATCAGGTGCCGATAGTCATCGCGAATCGGCGAGAACACGTCCAGGTTCATCACCACGTCGTCACCGATCGGTTCGGCGTAATGCACCACATGGGGTGGTATGCGGATCATGCTGCCCGGTCCCCCTTCGACCACGTCGTCACCCAAATGAAAGCGCACGCGTCCTTGCACGATGATCACCAACTGTTCGAAGGTGTGGCTGTGGGGAAAAACATCCATGCCCGGGGTCAGCCAGTTCATGACGCACAGCGTGTTATCGCCACGGAAAGCCACGCGCTCAACGCCTTTGCGGACGGTTTCGCGAGGCAGGTCATCCCAGTTATGAAGCAGTGCATTGGCAATACTCATCGGCTCGTACCTTTGTTTCTCTTGTGGGAATTATGTTTCTCTGTGAGATAAAGCTAGCGCGCTCGACAATAAGTGGTCAAGCGACTTTTTGGCCTTGACATCCAAGCTTTTCGACTCCTAGGATTGTGCTACACAGAGAAACATAGTTTCTTTCAATGAAACTGGTTGCGTTCAATTCTCCAAAGGTCCAATTACATGCGAGTTATCGAATCCCTGCTGATTGACGGTCAATGGTCTGCTGGCGCCCACGAGCGTCAGTCCGATGTGTTTAACCCTGCCACCGGCGAGTTGATCGCCAAGCTGAGCCTGGCCGCGACTGCCGATCTGGACCGCGCGCTGGCGGCGGCACAGCGTGGCTTTCAGGTGTGGCGCAAGACCTCGGCCTACGAGCGCTCGAAAATCCTGCGTCGTGCGGCCGACCTGGTGCGTCAACGTTCGGATGAAATAGCAGCGCTGATCACCCTGGAACAAGGCAAGCCGCTGGCGGAAGCCAAACTTGAAGCCTTCGGCGCTGGCGATCACATTGATTGGTACGCCGAAGAAGGACGTCGCGCGTACGGCCGAGTGATTCCTGCGCGTGCCCGAGGCGTCCGACAAACCGTCTTGCGTGAGCCCGTAGGGCCGGTAGCGGCTTTCAGTCCCTGGAACTTCCCGGTCAGCCAACTGGTGCGCAAGATTGCCGGCGCACTGGCGGCCGGCTGTTCGATCATTGCCAAAGGCCCGGAGGAAACCCCTTCATCCTGCATCGAGTTGTGCCGGGCGTTTCAGGATGCCGGCGTGCCTGACGGCGTACTGAACCTGGTGTTTGGCGTACCGGCCGAAGTGTCCGATTACCTGATCCGTTCCGAGATCATTCGTAAAGTGTCGTTCACCGGCTCGGTACCGGTCGGTCGCGCGTTGGGTGCGCTGGCGGGTCAGTACCTCAAGCGCTGCACGCTGGAACTGGGCGGGCATGCACCGTTCATTGTTTGCGATGACGTTGACGTCAAGGCCGTGGCGGCGTTGGGGGCGGGCCTGAAATTCCGCAATGGCGGCCAGATCTGTGCCTCGCCTACGCGTTTCTATGTGCAATCGGCGGTGTTTGAGCAGTTTGTTGATGCGTTCTGCGCGGCCGGTGCAGCCATAAAGATAGGTGACGGCCATGATGCTTCGACGCAGTTGGGCCCGTTGGCCAATCCACGTCGCGTGGCCGCTGTGCAGGAGTATGTAGATGATGCTCTGGCTGTCGGCGCTCAACTGGCGTTGGGTGGTAAAACCGTCGACGGCGCAGGCTTCTTCTATCCCGCCACGGTGCTGACCGATGTGCCGGAAAACGCACGGGTGATGAACGAAGAACCGTTCGGCCCGATCGCGTCTATTGTCCGCTTCGATACCGTCGAAGAAGTCATCGAGAAGGCCAATGGCTTGTCCTTCGGGCTGGCAGCGTTCGCGTTCACACGATCGATCCAGCGCGCTACGTTGCTGGCTGATGAGTTGGAGTCCGGCATGGTCTCCATCAACCACTTCGGCTTGGCCGCACCGGAAACGCCGTTCGGTGGTGTCAAGGACAGCGGTTATGGCAGCGAGGGCGGAAGTGAAGGGCTGGACGCGTACTTCACCACCAAATTCGTCAGCCAGATCGGCTGAACAAGGACGCCCAACACCGAGAACAATGCCAATGCAAACCTTCGATTTCATTGTGGTCGGGGCCGGTTCCGCTGGCTGTGCCTTGAGCGCACGGCTGGCGAATGCTGGCAAACAGGTCCTACTGCTCGAAGCAGGGCCGGCTGACAATCATCCTTACATTCACATTCCCGGCACCTTCATCCGGGTTCACGGCTCCCGGCGTACCTGGATGTATCGCACCGAACCCGAGCCTTTCGTCAACCAACGCCAGGTCTACATTCCACAAGGCCGCACACTGGGGGGTGGCAGTTCGGTCAATGCGATGATTTATATTCGCGGCCAGGCAGAAGACTATGACGATTGGCAGGCCAACGGTTGTCCCGGATGGGGATGGCAGGACGTTCTGCCGGTGTTTCGGCGCTGTGAGTCGAATGTCCGATTAAGCGGTGTCTTGCACGGCCAGTCGGGCCCGCTGACTGTCAGTGACCCGGGGCACCGGCATGCCTTGAGCCGCGCCTTTGTGCGGGCGGCTGTCGAAGCGGGGGTGCCCGAGACAGATGATTTCAATGGCGCGAGGCAGGAGGGCGCGGGCTTCTATCAGACCACCACTTCACACGGTCGGCGCGCCAGTTCGGCGGTGGCTTACATACGGCCTTTGCGCAACAACATAAACCTCAAGGTGCTCACCGAGACCCATGTCACCGAACTGCTATTCGATGGCCGTCGGGTCACGGGTGTTCACGCCGTGGATCGTGAAGGCGCTGCGATCAGCTTTGCCGCCCGTGCAGAGGTCATTGTCAGTGCCGGAGCGATCGCTTCACCCAAGCTTTTGATGCTGTCGGGGATCGGGCCACAGGCTCACCTGGAAGAAATGGGCATTGCAATGCGAGTTCACTCGCCGGGTGTGGGCGAGAATTTCCAGGATCACCTCAGTGCTTCGGTTTATGCGCAAACGCGTGAACCTGTCAGCTTGCTCGGACATGACCGAGGCTTGCGGGCGTTGGGGCATGGAATCAAGTACCTGGCCAACCGTTCGGGCCTGCTCAGCTCCAACGTGGTCGAGAGCGGGGCCTTTGTTGATGCCACCGGTTGCGGCCGGCCCGATGTGCAATTTCACGTGGTGCCCGCGCTGGTCGGTGACATCGACCGGTTGCCCCCCAGTGGCCACGGTATTTCGATAAACCCTTGTGCCTTGCGGCCACGCTCGCGCGGCCAACTGCGCCTCAAAAGTGCTGACCCGATGCAGGAAGTGTCACTCAAGGCTAATTATCTGAGTGATGAGCACGACCTTAGTACCATGGTCGCTGGAGTGAAGTTTGCTCGACGCATCCTGCGTGCACCATCGCTGGCCTGCGTGGTGGAAAACATGCTGTTGCTTCCTGATCACGACGACATTCCAGATCATGTGCTGGAGGACTACGTGCGCAGTGTTGCAAAAACCGTTTTCCATCCTGCGGGAACCTGTCGCATGGGGACGGATGCCAACGCAGTGGTCGGGCCCGATTTGCGGGTGCATGGCGTGCAGGGGCTGCGCGTCGCCGACGCGTCGATCATGCCGACCATCGTCAGCGGCAATACAAATGCGCCCTGCATCATGATCGGTGAACGGTGTGCCGATTTCATTTTGGGGAGCGCTGCGTAGTCCGTTCAAACCTGCGCCTTATGCGCACCTCTTCGCATGCACAACAATTACAAGAGTACAGCGATGAACCTCATATCCCGCGGCACCTTCGACAATGAACAGGACAGCCTGCTCTACAACCGTATTGCCTGGCGTCTATTGCCGTTTCTTTTCGTTTTATATGTGGTCGCCTTTCTGGATCGCGTGAACGTTGGCTTTGCCAAGCTTCAGATGTCGGCCGATATCGGTTTGAGCGATCTTGCGTTCGGTTTCGGCGCCGGGGTTTTCTTCATCGGCTACTGCCTCTGCGAGATCCCCAGCAATATGATCCTGCAGCGCGTAGGGGCGAGGTTCTGGATCACCCGGATCATGATCACCTGGGGATTGCTGTCGATCTCAATGATGTTCGTCAAAACGCCAACTGCCTTCTATATCCTGCGCTTTCTGTTGGGCATGGCAGAGGCCGGTTTTTATCCTGGGGTCGTGCTGTACATGACCTACTGGTTTCCTTCCTACGCGCGGTCCCAAGGCATGGCCTGGTTCAATCTGGGCATTGCGATGGCCGGCGTTCTGGGCAGTCCGCTCTCCGGCTGGATCATGCAGACGTTTGCCGGCGTAGCGGGCATGGCGGGCTGGCAATGGTTGTTCTTGCTGGAGGGGATACCGGCCGTACTGCTGGGTATCGCGGTGTTCTTTTACCTAGACGATCGACCTGGCAAAGTGCACTGGTTGAGCCCGGAACAGAACGCTCGCGTGGTGCAGCAACTGGCGGCTCAGCGTCAGCACCATGAGGCGGCCGGGGCGGGCCACAACTGCCGTGCGGCATTCGTCAATAAAGATTTGTGGTGCCTGATCTACGTCAACTTTGCATTACTGTGCGGCACCTATGGGGTGTCATTCTGGCTGCCGCAGATCGTTCAGGGGCTTGKGGTAAAAAGCCTGTTTCAGACCGGGTTGATTGCTGCCATTCCCTTCGCGGTCGCCTCGGTCCTCATGGTATTGGTCAGCCGCCACTCGGACAAAAAACGTGAGCGACGTTGGCACGGTACGCTCTGCAATCTGGCTTCTGCCCTAGGGCTTGCCATCGCAGCGTACTTCCATGATCAACCTGTGTTGTCGTTGGCAGGGCTGAGTTTGGCCATGTCGGGTGGTCTGGCGGGTTTCTGTGTCTTGTGGGCGGTGCCCGGCGTGCTACTGACCGGTACTGCGGCGGCGGCAGGGATCGCGCTGATCGCCACCGTCGGTAATTTGGGCGGCTATGCCAGTCCATTCATGATGGGGTGGGTCAAGCAGAGTAGTGGCCATCTGGAATATGGCCTGTATGCGCTGGCCGGAATGACGTTGATAGGGGCGTTTGTCATGTTTTCAGTCAAGCCTCCAGGCGCCAAGGACGTTAAAGGATTGCCCGAACTATCGAGCATCTGATATCGCAGACCAACAAAAGTGTTTCGGCAGGAGATACAATCGGGCTTTTCCAGTTATCGACTAGAGGTGACCTCTTGGAACAGGATGACGAAAAGCCCACCACCGGCCCCGTATTGCTGGAGTCAGTGGAAATGGTGTTCCGTCTGCTCGATGAGCTGACGGCCGCACGCCGCCCTTTGGGAGTGACTGAACTGGCGCATCTGCTGCAAACCGCCAAGCCGAGGACCTACCGGCATTTGGCGTCGATGCGCCAGCTCGGCATTCTTGAACAGGATCCCGTCAGCGAAAAATACCTGCTCGGCCCCCGCCTGGTTGCCTATGGTGAAGCCGCGGGTGAGCAGTTTGATCTGCGCGCTATCGCTGACCCCTACCTCACGCGTATCCGTGATGCCACAGGGCAAACCGCACTACTGGCGGTCGCGACTCACGACACCGCGCTGGTGGTGTCATGTGTCGAATCCAAGGCCAACGTCTGTATTTCGGTCAAGCCGGGTAATCGTGTACTGCCTTACTGTTCAGCACAGGGGCGCACGGTGCTTGCGTTCTCCGATGCCGCCAGTCAACAACGGGTGATGCGCCGTAAGATGCCGCGCCTGACCGAGCGTACGCTGCATGACCCAGACGCGCTGATGCAACGACTGGAGTTGATACGCCAACGCCTGTATGACGATGCCGACGGTGAAGTGACCATGGGTATCAATGCTTTGTGCTGTCCGATCTTTCGCGAGAATGACGTGATTGTCGGGACTATCGGCATTGTCGGCCCTAGCGCGGCAATTGCCACGCCGCCGCCTGCGGTCATGCTGCGTGAGTTGCAGTCGGCAGCAGCGGAAATCAGTGAGCGATTACACGCGGGAACGTACCGGCGGTTGTAGTCGATGCCCAAGCCACCTCTTGTATCGAAATGGTAGCTTGGGCGCTTCCAGCCAGGTTCGTCGGATCAGAAGAGGTTGATCGGATACTCGGTGATCAAACGCACCTCGTTGAGGTTTACGCCTCGATCAGGACTCCTGAAGCTTGCCTGGCGTACCCTGAATGACAAGTCCTTGGCGCGTCCGGATTGCAGCACATACTTGACTTCGATATCCCGCTCCCATGCGTGACCGTCATCGGTCTGCGCGGTGTGGAAGTCCGTACCCTTCAGATAGCGCGTCATAAAACTAATCCCCGGCACGCCGAGGGCGGCAAAGTTTAAGTCGTAGCGGGCCAGCCAGGAGCGCTCGTTTTCGTAGTTGAAGTCCGAGTATTGCACTGAGTTGGCCACGAACACCGTGCTATTACCGTCCACGCCGTAACTGTATTTGCCATGGCCGGTGACGCGCTGGTGGGCAATCATGAATGTGTGCGGTCCGACTGCCAGCGAAGCCGACAGGCTCCAGATGCGGTTGTCCAGCACACCGCCGCGCTGCTGGCCCTGGCTCTTGGTGTCATAGCCGTTGAAGTCGAACTTGGTGGTGTAGCCGTCGCCCAGGGGCAGGCTGGCAGTAGCGCCCACGTAGTATTTGCGCCAGTAGTCCTCGACATCCGAATGGTAGACCCGGGCATTGAGGTTGCGGTTGATCTGGTAACTGCCGCCGATCAGGTCGAGGGAGGTGAGACGGCCGCTGTCATGCTCGCTTTGGTCTCGGTTGCGCATGGCGGTGAAGTGGCCGGCGTGCAGGGTCAGGTCGGTGATTTCCTTGCTGGTGACGAGCCAGCCCTGGGTGGTTTCCGGCAGCAGGCGATTGTCGCTGGTGGCCAGCACCGGCAGGTTCACCAGTTGCTCGCCGTACTTGAACAGGGTGTTTGACAGTTGCGCCTTGACCGCCACACCGCCCTTGGCATATTGGGATTTGGTGCCGTCACTGTCCTCCTCGAGCAACAGCGTCCCACCGCCCTTGCGGCCGTTGCCGGTGTCCAGCTTGATGCCGAGCAAACCGATGGCGTCCATACCGAACCCGACGGTGCCCGTGGTGAACCCGGACTCGAAAACCCCGATAAAGCCTTGGGCCCACTCTTCCGAATAGTTTTGCGACGTGCGGTTGTCGAGGAAGTTGCGGTTCATATAAAAGTTGCGGGCTTTTATGGAAAAGTGCGAGTCCTCGATAAAGCCACTGTTGTCGGCCAACGCGCTCAGGGGGAGGGTGCAGGTCAGCGCAACATGAAACACATGTTTGTTCTTCATTTTCACATCCCGGGTGCAGGGGCGCACGCGCCGGCCAATGGGCTCGGCCGAACGCTGCGCTTTTTAGTTATGTGTTGGCGTGGCAGGTTTTATTGGAGCACCGGGCGTTTGGTGTTGACCCAATCATTATGTTGCTCATAGGCATACGCCAGCTTGAGCAGGCCCAGGTCATCCCGCGGGCGTCCGATCAGTTGCATGCCCATGGGCAGTCCCTGGGGGCCGAAACCCACGGGAACGCTGATGATCGGACTGCCGGACAAGGTCCATGGGAAGCAGGTTTCCATCCACCGATGGTAGGTATCCATCGAGCGGCCATTGATCTGCTTGGGCCAGTGTTCGTTGATGTCAAACGGGAACACCTGGGCGGTGGGCACCGCTAGATAGTCGTAGGTTTCAAACAGCGTCACGAGGGTCTTGTACCAGGCGCTCCGGGCTTTGCTGGCGTTGAAAAAGTCTGCGGCGGACAGCTTCAGCGAACCCTCGATTTCCCAGATGGCCTCGGGTTTGAGCAGCGCGCGCTTGGTCGGGTCCTCGTAGTACTTGAGCAGGCCGTTGCCGATGCCGAAATGACGATGCACCAACCAAGTGTCCCACAGGCTTTCGGGCGAAAACGGTGACTTGAGCGGCTCGACGACCATGCCTTGGCCTGCGAGGTTGCCCAGGGCTTTTTCGCAGAGCTCCAGGATGCCGGGCTCCATGGCCAGGTAACCGCCCCAGTCCCCCAGCCAGCCGATTTTCTTGCCGGTTTGTCGGGACTGGAGCGCGTGTTCGACGTTATGCGGGGTCAGCGCAGCCAATTCGGCCGAGATTTCCAGGGACAGCGCGTCGGACAGGTCCAGGCCCGACTGGGTGGCTAGCAGCAACGCCAGGTCCGGCACCGTGCGCGCCATCGGGCCACTGTAGCCAAGCTGCGAGATAAACACTTCATCCGCCGGGCTGCGGGGCACCCTGCCCTGGCTCGGGCGCATGCCGTATACATTGCAAAATGCCGCCGGGTTGCGCAGCGACCCGCCGAAATCACTGCCATCGGCCACCGGCAGCATGCGCAGCGCCAGCGCCGTGGCTGCGCCACCGCTGCTGCCGCCGCTGGTTTTCTGCCGGTTGTAGGGGTTGCGAGTGGGGCCGTACACCGGGTTGTACGTCTGGGAACCGAGGCCGAATTCCGGCGTGTTGGTTTTGCCGATCATCAACGCACCCGCCGCGCGTGCCCGGGCGACGTGAATCGAATCTACCTTGGGTTGATTTTTTTGCAGCAACGGCGAGCCAAAGGTGGTGACGATATCCTTGGTCAACGCCAGGTCCTTGGGCGCTTGCGGGATACCATGCAGCCAACCCAGGGAATCACCGGCCTTGAGTTTGGCGTCAAAGGCCGAAGCCTCTTTAAGCAGGCTGTCGGGGTCGCGCAGGGCGACGATGGCGTTATAGGTGGGATTGAGCTGCTCGATACGCGCCAGGTAGGCCGCCATCACGTCGCGGCACGACACCTGCCGCCCATGAATGGCCAGGCTCAGTTGAGCTGCACTCCAGTCGACAATCTCTCCCGTCGCTTTCGCCGGTTTTTGGGCGCCGGCCAACGCGGGTTGAGCGGCAGCCGACCAGGCAACCCCGGGCAGGGAGCCGGCGATCACCCCGCCGACAATCCCTTTTAAAACCTGGCGGCGGCCTGCATCGGTACAGGCGGAGTCGAGAGGCGTGTTTACATCGTTTTCGGTAATGGACATCTGTATTCCTGTCAGCGGCAGTTTGAGGGCTTATGGAATTTTTCTTGTTGTGGTTTGCCGGGTTTCGCCGGCAAAAGGCCTAAACGTGTAACGCAAGAAAACGCTGTCATCTCATTGGTTGGGGAGCGTCCTCGGGTGGGTTGTCCAGGCGTGCCTGCAAGCAGGCAACGCCCGATTAGGTGGTCTCATGAAACAGGCTTGCGGTTCGCTCGATCACACTTTTCTGAAAGGCAACATTGTCGGAATCGGGTTGCTGGGTCTGAAGCATTTCCAGCATCGGATCGCGTACTTCGGTCCGTTTTCCGCTCAACGCCTCGATGGTGGCCAGGCCACAGAACGGTACATAGGCCTCTGCATAGCCTCCTTCATGCACCATCACCAATTTGCCTGCGCATAAGCGCTCGGCGGCGTCTTTGATCAATCGGGTCAATTCGCGATAGCTGTCGCTGTGCAGCAGCATCCGGCCCAGCGGATCGACACCATTGGCGTCGAAGCCGCAAGCCACGATGATCAATTCAGGTTGGTAACGCTCCAGAACCGGCAGGACGATTCGGTGCATTGCATGCAGGTAGGCTTCATGACCGCTGCCGGGAGGCAGGGCAATATTGAAGTTGGAGCCGATTCCCTTGCCGCTGCCCCTGTCGGTTTCACCGGTATAGCCGCGGGGGAAGGCGCGTTGTTGGTGGATCGACAACGTGAGCACATCGTCACGCTCGTAGAAGATCGTCTGGGTGCCATTGCCATGGTGCACGTCCCAATCCAGAACGGCGATCCGCTGAACGCCAAATCGCTCGCGTGCGATTTCGATGGCGATGGCGATGTTGTTCAGGTAGCAGAAACCCATGGCCTGGTCCGGCAGACAGTGGTGTCCGGGTGGACGACTGAGCACGTAGGCATTGGTGAGTTCACCCTGGAGCACCTGATCGACCGCAGCGCTGGCAAGGCCGGCTGAGACCCGGGCGATTTCATAAGTGCTCGGCCCGACGGGTGCACCGGGCGCAAGCATTCCGCCGCCGGCCTCGCACACTTGCCGAAAGCGCTGCAAATACGCTGCGGTATGCACGAGTTGCATTTGTTCGAGGGTGACCGGCGTGCCGCCCTGCAGGTGCAGGTGGCGACTCAGCCCACTGACGTCCAGGAGGTTTTTTAGCCGCCGCTTGGACTCCGGCGATTCAGCATGCGCCGAGCCCGAGGGCGGCTCGACCCACTGACCGACGGGAAGGGTGAGCGCGAACAGGCCGCCGCTGTGCCAAAAACAGTGTTCATCAAAGAAAAATCCGGTCTTGGACATCATTATTTCCTGGTGTGTGGATGTCATCGAGAGCATCAACCCGGCATTGCCACTGCGCGTGTCGCCTGGCTTGCAGGACGTACGCTGGTCATCACCAATGCAGCGACGAGCGTCAGTGCCGCCAGAACGTACAGCCCGTATTCAAGGTGGCCGGAAGCCTGTTTGATCCAGCCCATCATGAAGGGGCTGGCGTAACCGCCCAGATTGCCGACGGTGGTCATCAATGCGATGCCGGCCGCTGCCGCCGAACCGGTCAGTAATGTGCCGGGAATGGCCCACAGCACATTGAACGCCGACAGGCAGCCAGCCATGGCGATGCACAGACTGAACAGGCACAGGTAAGGGGACGTATGCAGCGCGGCACTCGCTGCCAGGCCAATGCCAGCGGCCAGGATCGAGAGCGATGCATGCCAGCGCCGTTCACGGGTACGGTCGGAATGTTTGCCGACAATGAGCATGCATACCGACGCAACCGCGAATGGGATTGCCGAGATCAGGCCCGTCTGCAGCAACGACTGTTCGCCCAAACCCCTGATGATCTGCGGCATCCAGAACGACATGCCATAGGTGGCGCACAGCAGTGCGAAATTGACGAACACCAGGCACCAGATGCCGCGATGGCTGAAAGCGCCGCGGAAGGTATGCACCGCGCCAGCTCTTTCGTGGGACAGACGCTGAGCCTCCAGATCGGCGACCACCCGGGCGTTTTGTTCGACCGTCAGCCAGCGGGATTTGCCAGGGCGATCCTCAAGATAAAAGTACACCGCGACACCCAGGACCACGGCAGGCAGGCCTTCGAGCAGGAACAGCCATTGCCAGCCCGCCATGCCCGCCACGCCAGCAAATGTCTGCATGATCCAGCCGGACAATGGGCCGCCCAGAACTCCCGCGATGCCGACGCCAAGGCTCAGGCAGGCCAGCCCTTGCGATTGCGCGTAAGACGGCAGCCAGAAGGTCAGGTAGAGAACGACCCCGGGATAAAACCCGGCCTCTGCGACCCCCAGCAAAAAGCGCAATACATAAAACGAGGTCGGGGTAGAGACGAACATCATCGACGTCGAAATGATCCCCCACATGACCATGATCCGAGTGATCCACAGACGTGCGCCCACCCGCTTGAGCATCATGTTGCTGGGCACCTCGAACAGGCAGTAGCCCAGAAAGAACACGCCGGCGCCAAAGCCGAACGCCGCGTCACTCAGACCGATGTCGGAGGCCATCTGCAATCTGGCGAAACCGACGTTGACCCGATCGAGGAAGGCAACCACGTAAAGAACGAAGAGAAACGGAAGGATTCGCCAGGCGATGCGGTTGTAAAGACTGCAATCCTGATCGTTCTCAAAGGTATTGCGGGATATGAGGTTCATTGAGGCTCTCTGTATTTATGGTGCAGACGGTGTCCGGTCGGGGCCGGATGCGTGATTTTTTATGGCAGTGAGCGAAGAGTGGTGACGCGGACAAAGGATGTATCTAATTCTTTTCAGCGAAACCGTGTTTCTTTGTGTGAGCGATGCTAGTAGTCGGTCGGAAGCGGTGTCAAGCACCTAATGCGGCTTTGGAAGGCTTTCGCGCAGGCGCATTGACCCACAGGCGGAACCTGTGAGTGACGTGTGAGAAAAGGCCTGCGATGCAGGCCTGAGTTCAGGAACGGCGGGACACGGCGCGTGACAACAGCAACAGCAGGGTGGCAAACAGCACCATGATGGTGGCCGCGGAAAGCAGGACTGGACTCAATGCTTCTCGGGCCGTCGTGAACATTTCGCGAGGCAGCGTCCGCTGATCGGGGCCGGCGAGAAACAGGGTTACGACCACTTCATCCAGGGAAGTGGCAAAGGCGAAGAGTCCTCCGGACAACAGGCCCGGCGAGATGAGCGGCAATGTCACTTTGCGCAAGGTTGTCCAGGGCGTCGCGCCCATGCTCGCAGCTGCCCATAACAGGCGCTGATTGAGACCACCCAGTGCCGAGCCGACATTGACCACCACGAACGGCACCGCCAAGGTGGTATGCGCCAGAATCAGCCCCAGATAGGTTCGTGTCAGCCCCGCATTGGAAAACACAAAATACATGCCCACGCCGACGATGACCGCTGGCACGATCATGGGTGCGATCAACAGGACTTCGATGAATCGTTTGCCTGGCATGGCCGGGTGCCGAAGTCCTAACGCCGCCAGCCCACCCAGGATCACGGCAAGCGCGGTGCTCGCCAGGGCCACCGCAAAACTGTTGAACAGCGCACTCAGCCATTGCGAGGAGGAGAAGAAGTCCTCGTACCAGCGCAAAGTAAAGTGTCCCAGTGGCAGTGACATGTAGCGACTGTCACTGAATGAGAGTGGCAGCACGATGAGAATGGGCAACAACAGGAAGGCCAGTACCAGGTAGCCACTCAATGACATGCCGAAATTGCCGAACCAGGCCATCGGCCCACTATTGGGATTACGGATCATCACTTAGCTCCTGTGCTGCGGCGGGCCAGATGCGCCTGAATGAGGTAGAGCAGGGTGGTCGCTACCAGCAACACCAACCCCAATGCCGAAGCCAGGCCCCAGTTCAGGGTGCCGGTAGTGAATTGGGCGATATAGAAACTGATCATTTGATCAGCCGGCCCACCGAGCAATGCGGGCGTGATGTAGAAACCGAGAGTGACAATGAAGACCATCAAGGCACCGGCCGCCAGTCCAGGAAGGACCTGTGGAAGGTAGACCTGGAAAAAAACCCGCGGTGGGCGAGCCCCCATCGAGTAGGCCGCCTGTACCAACAAGCGATTGCAACTGGACATGGCGGAAAGCAGTGGGAACACCATGAACGGCAGCATCACGTGAACCAACGCCAGAATCACGCCGAAGCGGTTGTATAGCAGGTGCAACGGACTGTTGACCCATCCCAGCTTCAACAGCATCGCGTTGACGATGCCTTGGTCCTGTAACAGCACCATCCAGGCGGTCGTGCGAACCAGAATCGATGTCCAGAACGGCAGCAGGATCAGGAGCAACAGCGCGTTGCGGGCCTTGGGCGTTCGGCGGTCCAGAAACACGCACAACGGGAATGCCAGCAGTACACAAACCAGCGTTGTGATGGCGGCGATGCCAAAGGTGCGCCCAAGGATCGAGCGATACAGACCGGCTTCATCCTTGGCGACCAGGCCCTGCTGGTAGTCGTGTTTCATGTCCACGGCGGACAGCATGTGGTAAGTCCCGACAGGGCCAGAGGCCCGTTTGAAGGTTTGCCAGGTTGCATTTTCCAGCCAGCGTGGATCGAGCGTTTGCATGCTCGCGCTGCTGCCGTCGAGATCGCCGGCCTCGCGTTTGGCTGCCATCAGTAAACCACGCAGTTCCGGCGCCTCGTAAGCCAAGCGGCGGGCAGCCGCCGCGAGGTCGCGGGGCGATACCGCTTTGAGGTCTTGTACCAACGGTTTGAACAAACGCTCGTCTGGGGCTGAAGTGCCGTCCCAGTCTGAGACGGCACGGGCCGTCGCGGGCATCGCCTGGGGCAGTTCGCTGTCAGCGACTGCGCGCCACAGCAATGTGCCAATCGGACCGACGAAGGTCAGGGCAAGAAACACCACCAGAGGTGCCAGCAGGCCGTAGGCGCGCCAGAGGGCGCCGCGATCCTTGCGGGCGACCACCGGTGATGAGGCATTGATTACGATTGCACTCATGTCTATTTACTCGATCCGGATCACTGGGCCGACCAGGCGGTCCACTTGGCATTTAGTTCGTCGATACGGTCAACCCAGAACTTGTCGTTGAGCACCAGCACGTTGGCGCTGTTCTGCGGTGCGCTTGGGGAGTCAGCGAGCGCCGCCGGGTCAGTTTCAGCGATGCCTTTGACGGAAGTGATCCCGGTCGGCTGCAGGCTTGGCCATTTCTTCTGGTTTTCAGCTTTTCCCATCACATCCAGCAGGCCATAGGCTTTGTCGACGTTCGGCGAGTTGGCGAGGATCACCCAGCTGTCCATGGTTTGCAGCGACTGATTCCACACCAGCCCGAACGGTTTGTGATCCTGGTGGATAGCGTTGGTCACCCGGCCGTTATAGGACGTGGTCATATTCACTTCACCCGACGCGAGTAGTTGCATCGGTTGGCCACCCGCTTTCCAGAACAGCAGCTGGCTCTTGATAGTGTCGAGTTTCTTGAAGGCGCGTTCTACGCCACCAGCCGAGTTGAGGACTTTGTAGACGTCGGCCGGTGCAACACCGTCGGCCATGAGGGCGATTTCCAGGTTGCCCTTGGGGCCTTGGCGCAGTGCGCGTTTGCCGGGGAAGGTTTTGGTGTCGAAAAAGTCGCTCCAGTCTTTTGGAGTACGGCTGGCTTTGCTGGTGTCGTAGCTCAGCACGAAGTTGTAGACCGCACTACCCACACCGCATTCGCTGGCCGCGCTGGGAATGTAGTTGTCTTTGCCGCCAATTCGTTTGAAGTCCATCGCAACGAAAAGCCCTTCACCGCACCCCAGTTGCAGGTCTTCGGCCTCGACCTGAACCACATCCCACCCACTGTCTGCACCTTCAGCGTGAGTTCTCAGCAGGCCGATACCACCCTCCCAGCTGTCATCGATGACTTTATTGCCGCTGGCCTGACTGTATGTATCGAAGAAGATTTTACGCTGCACATCCTGATACGCACCGCCCCATGAGGCCACGGTGAGGTCTCTGGCCTGAGCGGTTCCCTGGAACAGGGCAAGCCCGCATAAAACGAAGGAGAGACTGCGAACGGAGCATGGATTGAACATGATGTGACTCCCAGACTTTTGATTTAGTTGTGGTCGGCAGAAGTGACGTAACAGATCGACGCGTTCTTGTTGTTTTGGGCGTTCAGCGCAAAATCATTGCCTGTGCGGCAGGCAACGCCAGCCTCACGCTTTCGCCGGGCAGGGGTGGTGCCTGGCCCAGGCTTCCCGGGTTGTAAGTCATCGACAGCTCGCAACCATCGGTCATCACCAGGCGCAGCTTGCAGTGGGCGCCATGAAAGATGCTGTCGACGACGCGGGCCTGAATCGCGGCCTCTCCCGGCGTTGCCAGCCTCAGGTTCTCGGGGCGAATCGCCAGCGCCGCCGGGAGACCTGCGACCAGGCCGGGATCAGAGCAAAACGCCTCGTGGACCGTGTCGCCTTCGGTCAGGCGGATTCGTGCGAGATTGCCGCAGACACTGGCCAGGACACCTTCCAGTACATTGGTTTCACCCAGAAAGTTCGCCACGAAGCGTGTGGCAGGGCGGTTGTAAATGGTTTCAGGTCGGTCGATCTGGGCAATCTTGCCTTCGTTGAAAACCGCCACGCGATCCGACATGGTCATGGCTTCGTCTTGATCGTGAGTGACGTAGACAAACGTGATGCCCAGCTGTTTATGGATGGCTTTGAGTTCCAGTTGCATGTGTTCGCGCAAACCCTTGTCGAGGGCACCCAGCGGTTCGTCCATCAGCAGGATGCGTGGGCGATACACCAGCGCTCGGGCGAGCGCGACACGTTGCTGCTGGCCTCCGGACAACTGTGCGGGGTTGCGATCTTCAAATCCTTCCAGACGAGCCAGGTCCAACGCTTCCTTGACGCGAACCTTTGCTTCGGCGGCCGGTATTTTGCGCAAGTTGAGGGGGAAGGCGACGTTCTCGGCCACGCTCATGTGCGGGAACAAGGCGTAACTCTGAAAGACCACGCCCATGTCGCGTTTATAAGCCGGCAGTTTACTGATGTCAGTGCCGTCCATGAGGATACGGCCACGGTCTGGCGCGTCAAAACCGGCAAGCATCATCAGTGTGGTGGTCTTTCCCGATCCGCTGGGGCCCAGCAGGGACAGAAATTCGCCCTGGCGGATGTTCAAATCCAGGTTGTCTACGACCCAGCTGCGCTCGTCATATGTTTTGTGTACACCTTCGAACCGGACCAGTACCGGACTTTCCGCTACGGGTGCTTCGATGTTGTCGGGTAGTGGCATAGGGACCCTGGTAAGCGCGCGGCCGGATTGTGCGGTCATGACCGGATACCCGCGAGGACTTCATCGAGTGCCTGAGCCACAGCCTTGAGAATAGTCTGGATCTGATCGGCATCGACGATCAGCGGCGGTGCCATCACCAGGGTGTCGCCCAGTGCGCGCAGCAGGATGCCGTTGCGTTGCAGGACATCGCTGACCTTGCTGGCCACTTTGAATTCGGCGGGGAAGGGTTCACGGGTCTGCTTGTCAGCGACGAACTCCAGTGCCGCCATCAGACCGATGCCGCGTGCATCGCCCACCAGTGGATGATCGGCAAAGGCTTTGATGCCAGCCTGGAAGGCCGGGGCAACCTCGGCAACGTGTTCGACGATAGCYAACTCGTCGTACATGCGCAGGGTTTCCAGTGCAACGGCTGCGGCCACCGGATGCCCTCCGTAGGTGTAGCCGTGCCCCAGGCCACCCAGGGTATTGCTCTGATCGGCGATGACCTGATAGACCTGATCGCTGAGCAGCAAAGCCGAGATCGGCTGAAACGCTGCGGACAAACCTTTGGCACAGGTCAGCATGTCGGGCTGAATGCCCATTGCCTGGCAGCCCCAGTAATAGCCGGTGCGCCCGAAGCCACAGATCACTTCGTCGGCCACCATCAGAATGTCGTACTTGCGCAGTACCGTCTGAACCTTGGCGAAATACCCGGCTGGCGGCAGGATCACGCCACCGGTGCCCATCACAGGCTCAGCGAAGAAGGCGCCAATGGTTTCAGGGCCAGCGTCGAGAATGGTCTGCTCCAACTCTTCGGCTAGGCGGGTGGAGAACGCTTCTTCGGTTTCCCCGGGAAGGCCTTGGCGATAGAGGTGTGGGCAACGCACATGGATGACGTCGGCCAGGGGCTCGCCCCAACCTTTATGCATGTTGGGCAAACCGGTGAGGCTGGCGGCGGCCAGTGTGGTGCCATGGTAACTGCGGTGACGTGCAATCAGGCGTGTCTTGCCCGGTTTTCCCAGCGCAATGTGGTAGTAGCGAACGAATTTGATCGCGGTATCGATTGCTTCCGATCCTGAACTCTGGAACACCACTTTTTCCAGGCCCGCCGGTGCGTGGGCAATCAATTCGGCGGCCAGGTCTGCGGCCGGTCCATGACTGCGG
>NZ_JBFUID010000022.1:0-115806 GCF_056402055.1 Pseudomonas sp. P4_C4
TCAAAATCAAAAGATCGCCCGAGCGCGGACCGAGCCTGCGGCAGCTCCTACATGGATTGCGGTGTTAGTACCCGACAGTAAACCGCTGCCGCGAATGCTTCGGCGCTTCTACTTCGTCGAGCATTGCAATCGCATAGTCGGCAAAAGTAATCCAGCTGCGCCCTTCTCTGCTCACCAGCAAATCATCCTGACCGATGCGGAATTTCCCGGTGCGCTCGCCCTCGACAAATTCGGCCGATGGCGACAGGAAGGTCCAGTCCAGTTGCTTTTCCTGACGCAGGTTAGCGAGGAACTCGGCACCGGCACTGGCTTCGGCCTTGTACGCGTCCGGAAAACCTTTGCTGTCGATCACTCGTGTACCATCCGGCAACAACAGCGAACCGGCACCGCCCACCACCAGCAAGCGTTTGATCCCGGCCTTCTTCACCGGCCCGATGACGGCGCTGGCAGGCAGGGTCGCGAAATGTGCGGCGCTGACGACTACGTCATGCCCCTCGATGGCCGCTTGCAAAGCACTGGCATCCAGAGCGTCGACGTTGCGTGTGACCAATCCGGCACGCGGGCCGATTTTCGCCGTGTTGCGGGCGATCGCGGTAACGCTGTGACCGCGACGCAGGGCTTCTTCCAGCAATTGGCTACCGGCACGACCGGTGGCACCGATGATTGCGATTTTGCTCATGACGTTCTCCAGTTGGCTTGAAAGCATTGATATCAAAGGCCTACTACCTCTTAACTTCATTCACCCCACTTCATCTCCCCCTTGGCGACCTTGGCACTCAACTCCAGCGAACTTTCATCGCCCAGTGCCGGGAAGCGTTTTTTCATTGCCGCAATCAGTTCAGCAGAATCCTTGGCCTTTGCGGTTTCCTCGTCGAAAGCCTTGATGTAAGCGGAAGTGAACTGCACTGCCGTCAGTGAGCGATCGTTCTCGCCCAGGTAATGCCCCGGTACCACGGTCTGCGGCTTCAGGGTTTCAATGGAGTGCAGCGTAGCCAACCAATCGGCATGGGACTGTGGCGTTTGCGTGTCAGCCATCCACACATGGATGTTTTGCGCCACCACGACACCTCCGACCACGGCCTTGATCGACGGAATCCATACGAAGCTGCGATCCGGCTGCGGGCCCTCAAGACCGACCACCTGCAATTTCTTCCCTTCAAGGTTCAGGCTATCGCCCTTGAGCACGTCCGGCACGATGGTTTTGCCCGGCACATCAGCCCCCATTTTCGGGCCCCAGAACGCCAGTTTGCCGTCGACTGTTTGCTTGATGTGGTCAACGGTCGGCTGCGAAGCGAGGATCTTGGCCTTGGGAAACGCGGCCGTCAGGGTTTCGAGGCCGAAGTAGTAGTCCGGGTCACCGTGGCTGATGTAGATGGTGGTCAGCTGCTTGCCGCTGGCACGGATTTTTTCCACCACCTGTTCGGCCTGGGACTTGCCGAATTGCGCATCCACCAGGATCGCTTCTTTCTCGCCGCTGACCAGCACCGAGGTCACCGGGAAGATGGCTTTTTCGCCGGGGTTGTAGACATCCAGCGTCAGGGTCGAGGCGGCTGCATGGGCGGCGAAACCGAGGGCGGCGCCTACCAGCAAAATGCGCTTTAAAGTGGTGAAACCGATCATCTGTTGCTCCGTTGTCCGATGGCCTTGCATGGCGATGTCTTTTGTAGGAGCGAGCTTGCTCCGGGCGGCGTTCCGACGATGGAATCGAAGACGCCGCGTTTAACCGGTAACCCGCGTTATCGTTAACGACCATCGCGAGCGAGCTCGCTCCTACAGTGGAACAGAGCTTAGTTGCCTGACTCAGTACAAAAAATGCGATGCTTGGACATAGTTTGTTTCTGAAAGCGGGCAAATCATGGATCGTCTTCAAGCAATGCGCGTGTTCGTCACGGTGGTCGACCTCGGCAGCCAGTCGGCCACCGCCGATCATCTGGATCTGTCACGGCCGGTGGTGTCGCGGTATCTCGCGGAACTGGAAGACTGGGTTGGCGCGCGCCTGATGCATCGCACCACGCGCAAGTTGAGCCTTACCGCCGCCGGCAACGAGATCCTGCCCCGCTGTCGGCAGATGCTCGATTTGTCCAGCGACATGCAAGCCGCCGTCAGCGAACCGGATGACGCACCGCGCGGCCTGCTGCGGATCAGCGTCAGCACCTCCTTCGGCCAGGCACAACTGGCCGATGCCATGGCCGCCTATGTCCGACGCTACCCCGGCGTGAGCATCGACATGCAGATGCTCGACCGCACCGTGAACCTGATCGATGAGCGCATCGACCTGGCGATCCGCACCAGCAACGACCTGGACCCGAACCTGATCGCCCGCCGCCTGACGGTTTGTCGCTCGGTGATCTGCGCATCCCCCGCTTACTTGCGCGAGCACCCGGCGCCGCAACGGGTCGAGGACCTGAGCCGGCACAATTGCCTGACCCATTCCTACTTCGGCAAAAGCCTCTGGCATTTCGAGCAGGACGGCGAGCAGGTTTCAGTACCGGTGCAGGGCAACATCAGCGCCAACGAGGCCAGCACGCTGCTACGCGCAACGATCGCCGGCGCCGGGGTGGCGATGCTGCCCACGTATCAGGCCGGCGTGCACATTCACAGCGGCGAATTGATTCGCCTGCTGCCGGCGGCCGAACCACGGCAAATGAACGTGTATGCGGTGTATGCCTCACGCAAGCACATGCCAGCGGCGTTGCGCAGCTTGCTGGATTTTCTGGTGCTTAGATTTCCGGAGGAGCCGGAGTGGGATATCGGGTTGTAAATGGAAACCCTGTGGGAGCGAGCTTGCTCCGGGCGGCGTTCCGACGATGGCTGCAGACCATTCACCAATGATGTCGACTGATCCACCGCTATCGCGAGCAAGCTCGCTCCCACAGGAGGCATCAGCGTTCTGAATACCGCGTCAAATGCCAACCCCGGCTTGCTGGCAACTCACCCGCGCTGACCTATGCTCAAAGTAATACCGAAAGGTATTCGTTCAGAGGTCAACGCCATGAACATCAAAACAAGAAGATACCTCGCGATTTTCATCACCTGTGCGGTCACGCTCGGGCTGTATGGCGCTGCCGCCTGGCGCGTAGAGCAATTGCGCAACCTGCCCCGTGAATACGCGAGCTGCAACTTCGAGCGCTGCATCCCCCACAACGCCACCCTCAACGCCCTCCGGTAACGAAAGGGGTCAGGCTTCGTTGTCCTGATCGGCCTTCAAGCGGTCGCGAAATGCTTTGGGCGAAATCCCCACACGACGCCGGAACAGGCGCGTGAAGTTGGTCGGATCGGAAAACCCCAACACGTCGGACATTTCATAAATGGTCATGCTGGTGTAGGTCAGCAAACGCTTGGCCTCCAGCAATTGCCGTTCGTGCATGATCTGCAACGCCGGTTGCCCCGCCAGCTCACGACAGGTGCCGTTGAGGTGGGACACGGAAATCCCCAGCCGGTGCGCCAGGTCCTCGACCTTGACGTGCTGCCGATAGGTCTCTTCCACCAGCTGAATAAAGCCATTGAGGTATTCCCGGGCCCGCTGCGGTCGCGCCATGGCAGTGCGACGCTGGATCACCTGACGGCTGACCCACACCATGATCACACTGACCAGCGAATGCATGAGCATTTCCCGCGCCGGTTGATGGCTGGTGTATTCGTTCTGCAAGGCACTGAACAGGCTGTTGAGGTACTCGGCGTCCTTGCCTGCCGGGTAGCTTTCGGACTGGGCCAGGGCATTGACCGAGTGTCCCAACTGCATCTGCAGGTGGGCGATCAGCGGCGCGGCCAGGGTCACGACAAACCCTTCCACATCCTCGGAAAAGCGAAAGCCGTGCACCGACAGCGGTGGCAGGATCTGGATCGCCGGTTCCACCAGTTGCGTACGCTGGCCTTCGATTTCAAGCTCTGCCTGACCTTTGAACACGAAGAGCAACTGGCACAAATCAGCGTGGCGGTGGGGTTTGATTTCCCAATGATGTTCGCGGCTGCGTTTGGAAATGGTTTCACAGTGCAGCAAGTCCGGGGTCGGCCAATCCAGGCTTTCACCGTAGAGCTTGAACACCGGAATCGAAGGCAGGTCAGGCTTGTTCATCACTTCAATCCAGGCCTCGGAGTAGATGGCGGGCGATAATCGCACCGATTGGCAGAATGTACAGGTATCGGCTCAGTTTTCACCTTCAATTGACAGACGCGCAAGGGAAAAATGCAAGCACTCGATCCATAAAAATCATTCACCGGCCCTGGTCGCGTGAAGCTTGCGAGTCATAACAACAATGAAAACGCTGAAAACCCAAGTCGCCATCATTGGTGCCGGCCCTTCAGGCCTGTTGCTCGGCCAATTGCTGCACAACGCCGGTATCGACACCGTCATTCTAGAACGCCAGACCCCGGACTATGTGCTCGGCCGAATCCGCGCCGGCGTGCTTGAACAAGGCATGGTAGAGCTGTTGCGCCAGGCCGGCGTGAGTCAGCGCATGGACGCCGAGGGACTGGTGCATGGCGGCTTCGAACTGGCCCTCGACGGACGCCAGGTCCACATCGATCTGCACGCCCTGACGGGTGGCAAAACCGTGATGATCTACGGCCAGACCGAAGTCACCCGCGACCTGATGGCCGCTCGTCGGGAGGCTGGCGCGCAGACGATTTATCAAGCCGACAACGTTGTTCCCCACGGCATGAAAACCGATGAAGCGTTTGTCACTTTTGAGCAGGACGGCGAGCTGTATCGTCTCGATTGCGACTACATCGCCGGTTGCGACGGCTTCCATGGAGTGGCGCGGCAATCGATTCCCGCCGACAGCCTGAAAGTCTTCGAACGGATCTATCCGTTCGGCTGGCTCGGGATCCTGGCCGATACCCCGCCGGTCCACGAAGAGCTGGTCTACGCCCGCCATGAGCGCGGTTTCGCGCTGTGCAGCATGCGCTCGCCGACTCGCACCCGTTACTACCTGCAAGTGCCCACCGGCGATCATGTGGATAACTGGTCGGATCAACGCTTCTGGGACGAACTCAAGTCGCGACTGCCACAACAGTTGGCGGACAAACTGGTAACGGGCCCGTCCATCGAAAAAAGCGTCGCGCCACTGCGCAGCTTCGTCGTCGAACCCATGCAATACGGGCGGATGTTCCTGGTCGGAGACGCCGCGCACATCGTCCCGCCCACCGGCGCCAAGGGCCTGAACCTGGCGGCCAGTGACGTCAGTACGCTGTTCAATATCCTGCTCAAGGTTTACCGCGAAGATCGCCTTGATCTGCTGGAGAAATACTCGGAAATCTGCCTGCGCCGGGTGTGGAAAGCCGAGCGGTTTTCCTGGTGGATGACCTCGATGCTGCACCGTTTCGATGATCACGATGCCTTCAGTCAGCGCATTGCCGAGTCGGAACTGGAGTATTTCATCGATTCCGAGGCGGGTCGCAAGACCATTGCAGAAAACTACGTCGGGCTTCCTTATGAGGCTATCGAATAGCTTCCTATCGACTTACACTGACGAGCATCCCCGCTCGCCTTGCTACTTGCGGGTCAATCACTGCCCGCAGGTTTTCCCGTGACCAATCTCCACCAGCCTGAAATGCCCAAACCCGCCATCCGCAGCGTGCTGATCGCGCTGATGCTGGCGATCTTTCTCGGGGCGCTGGACCAGACCATCGTCGCCGTTTCGATGCCGGCCATTTCCGCACAATTCAAGGACGTCAGCCTGCTGGCCTGGGTGATTTCCGGCTACATGGTGGCCATGACCGTGGCAGTGCCGATCTACGGCAAACTGGGCGATCTGTACGGGCGGCGCAAGCTGATGCTGTTCGGCATGGGCCTGTTCACCCTGGCGTCGGTGTTCTGCGGCATGGCCCAGAGCATGGAGCAACTGGTGCTGGCGCGGATCCTCCAGGGCATCGGGGCCGGCGGGATGATCTCGGTGAGCCAGGCGATCATCGGCGACATCGTGCCGCCACGGGAGCGCGGTCGTTATCAGGGCTATTTCAGCAGCATGTACGCGGTGGCCAGCGTGGCCGGCCCGGTGCTTGGCGGCTACATGACCGAATACCTGTCCTGGCGCTGGGTGTTTTTGATCAACCTGCCATTGGGCCTGGGCGCCTGGCTGGTGGCTGACCGCACGCTGGTAGGCCTGCCGATTCCGCAACGCAAACCGATCATCGATTACCTGGGCACCGCGCTGATGATCATCGGGCTGACGGCGTTGTTACTGGGCATCACGCAGGTCGGTCAGGGCCATTCGTGGCGCAGTGCCGAAGTGCTGGCGCTGCTCGCTTGTGCAGTGCTGGTGCTGGGGTTGTTCGTCGTCCACGAGCGGCGGGCACGGGAGCCGCTGTTGCCCATGCACCTGTTCGCCAACCGCAACGCGATCCTGTGCTGGTGCACGATTTTCTTCACCAGTTTCCAGGCCATCTCGCTGATCGTATTGATGCCGCTGCGCTTCCAGAGCGTCACCGGCGCCGGTGCCGACAGTGCCGCCCTGCATCTGCTGCCGCTGGCCATGGGCTTGCCGATTGGCGCGTATTTCGCCGGCCGTCGCACCTCCGTGACCGGGCGCTACAAACCGATGATCCTCACCGGTGCTGCGCTGATGCCCATCGCGATTCTTGGCATGGCGTTCAGCCCGCCGCAGGCGTTCGTCTTGAGCAGCCTGTTCATGCTGCTCTGCGGGATTGCCTCCGGCATGCAGTTCCCGACGTCATTGGTCGGCACGCAGAACTCGGTGGACCAGCGAGACATCGGCGTGGCCACCAGCACCACCAATCTGTTCCGTTCGCTGGGTGGTGCGGTCGGCGTGGCGTTGATGTCGGCACTGCTGTTGGCGTTGTTGCAGGATTCGAGTTTTGCGCATCTGGCCGGCTCGTCGCTGATTGCCGAAGGCAGTTCGGGGAATGTGTTGCTGGACGGGTTGAACGCCGCACCGGGTGACGCGCAGAACGCCCTGCGTGCCGAGTTGTTGTTGACGTTCCGGCACTTGCTGACGGTCAGCGCTGTGGTGTCGCTGCTGGGGCTGGCGGCAGCGATTGCCATGCCGAACATGTTGTTGCGCGGGCGCGAGGACAAGGTTCGGTAGGTAGACCGCGTTGCCTTCATCGCGGGCAAGTCGGATCGCCGCACCGCCGCTCCCACAGGATTTGCATGGTCCTTGTGGGAGCAACTGTCTTCACCATGCCACTCGTCACCGCTATTCGGTGCCGTCCCGCAACATGGCATTCAGCCTAATCAGTAAGATCCGCATGCAGGCGATTATTGCCGGGCGCGCAGTTGCTGCTGAAGGTTCTGGATCTGCGCCTGAAGGGTATTGATGTTGCGGGTGACCTGGCTGCGGAAGGCATCGAACTCGGCAGTGTTGGTCGAACCCTGTGCGGCGGCCGGACGGTTGTCCTGCTGGCTCTTGAGCACGATCATGTCTTGCTCGAGACGCTCGATGGCAGCGCTCGGGTTGCCTTGTTTTTTCAGCGCGGTAATGTCGGCGCCCAGGCTTTTCAGCTGTGCGTCGAGTTTTTCCGAGTCGGACGGGGTACTTTTCAAGGCGGCCAATTCAGCGCTCAAGGCTTTGACCTGGGCCTGCAACTGCATATTGGCCGTCTGATGCTCGGTGTCCTGGGCAGTCAACTGCGCCAGGCGTTTGTCCAGTTCGGTGGATTGCGCGGTCATTTGTGCCAGTCGCTTGTCCAGATCCGAGGCCTGGCCGGCAACACCTTGCTGCTGGGCGCCCTGGTCCTTGAGTTTGCTTTCCAGCTGGCGGATTTGCAGCTTCAAGGCCTCGCTGTCGGTGGTGACACTGGTCTGGCTGGCAACGACCTTTCCGGAAATGTCCTGCAGGCGCCCAGCCGCTTCCTCACTGATCCGCGCGAAACTTTCCTGGGTCGCCACCAGTTGCTGTTCCATCAGGGAGATCTGCTGGAAGCTCCACCAAGCCAGGCCCGCGAACGCAAAGATCAACGCCCCGACCAACGCCCACAGTGGGCCAGTGCTCGCCGCCTTGACCCTCACCACCGGCGCCGTGCGCGAATGCACGGCCGTGCGGGCAGTGGGTGGAAAGTCGTCGTCGAGAACATCTGCACGCAGGCTCGGTACTTCGTCGAAGTCGTCGTTGGCATCGTTACGCATAGACATTGAATCAACCTTAGTGAAACAAATGATGGCTTTATGCCGCGCAGTATAAACCCCACAGCCGTAACCATTGACCCCCAAGCCCCGTATCCGGTTCAGTAAGGAGTCGTTGTTCGGGCATCAGCGAATATCCTGGGCCTTCCACCAGCCACAGAACTCATCGAGGGCCGTCCAGAGGCTGACCTTGGGATCGTAATCCAGATAATGCCGGGCGCGGCTGATGTCCAGGGTGAAATTTTTGTTCATGACCTGCATGCCCAGACGCGACAGCGTCGGTTCGGGACGCCCCGGCCACAACTTGCACACACCCTCGTTGAGCGCCGCCACGCTGTAGGCCAGACCGTAGGAACGGTGACGGGTTACCTGTGGAACCTCCATGTTGCGCATGACGTAATTGACCACGTCCCACAACGGAATCGGCGTGCCGTTGCTGATGTTATAAGCCTTGCCCAACGCGGAACCGCTGGCCAGCAAACTGCTGAGCAACGCTTCGTTGAGGTTTTGCACGCTGGTGAAATCAACTTTGTTCAGACCGTTGCCGATGATCGCCAGGCGCCCCTTGCGCTGCATGTTCAACAGGCGCGGAAAGATGCTCATGTCGCCGGCCCCGGTGACGAAACGCGGGCGCAGGGCCAGGGTTTCGAGGCCGAACTCCTGGGCGCCGAAGACTTTTTGCTCGGCCAGGTACTTAGTGGCGGCGTAAGGGTGCTTGAAGCGTTTGGGCACCTGTTCTTCGCTCAGGCCCTGGTGATCGCGACCATCGAAGTAGATCGACGGCGACGACAAATGCACCAGCCGCCGTACCCGTTGCTTCAGGCAGGCCTCGACCACGTTCTCAGTGACCTGGACATTGCCCTGATGGAAGTCCTGATAACGCCCCCACAAACCGACGGCACCGGCGCAATGCACCACGGCCTCGACGTCCGAACACAGTTCGCGAGCCAGTTCCGGGTCGCTCAAGTCACCCTGGATGAACTCGGCTCCCCGGCGTACCAGATGCTCCACACTCTCGGCCCGGCGACCGTTGACCCGCACGTCCAGGCCCTGCTCCAGGGCAAAACGCGCAAAGCGCCCGCCGATGAAGCCGCTTGCGCCGGTAACCAGAATCTTCATGAATTGCTCCGAATTTTTCGTTTTGCGTATTACGTGAGGTCTTGACGCTGCGCGTCAGTCCAAGGGCACCAGCCATTGCTTCGATGCGCGTACCAATTGATCGGTGAGCAGCCCCAGCAGCTGGCCGCCATTACGCCAATGATGCCAGTACAACGGCACATCGATCGGCTTATCTGGCAGCAGCTCCTGCAATACGCCCCTTTCCAGTTGCTCGCGTACCTGCAGTTCCGGAACCAGCCCCCAACCCAGCCCGGCTTCCGTCAGACGAATGAAACCTTCGGAGGACGGGCATAAATGGTGTTCGAAACCGCCCTCGACGCCGAGGGACGCAAGGTACCGATGCTGCAGGAAATCGTCCGGGCCAAACACCAGCGCCGGGGTGCGGGCCAACTGATCGGCCCGTACGCCCTGCGGAAAGTGCCGGGCAATAAAGGCGGGGCTGGCCAGTGCCCGGTAACGCATGGCCCCCAGCAGCACGCTGCGCGCACCCGCCACCGGGCGCTCGCTGGCGCAGACGCAGGCCGCCACTTCACCGGCGCGCATGCGCTTGAGGCCGACGGTCTGGTCTTCGACCACCAGATCCATCAATAGATGCTGTTCCGCGCAAAACGCCCCCACGGCCTGCGCCCACCAAGTGGCCAGGCTGTCGGCGTTCAGGGCGATCCGCAGGCGCTCCGGCAGGCCCTCTTCATCCAGCGCCGGCACCAGGCTTTGCAAATCCCGTTCAAGCAAGCGCACCTGCTGCACGTGGTTGAGCAGCCGTCGACCGATTTCCGTCGGCGTTGGCGGTGTAGTCCGCACCAGTACCGGTTGGCCGACCCGCGCTTCCAGTAGTTTGATACGTTGGGAAATTGCCGATTGCGACAGGCCCAGCACTTGGGCCGCCCGTTCAAAACCGGCCTGTTCAACCACGGCGGCCAGGGCAGAAAGCAATTTATAGTCGAACATCAGTTTTCCTAATGAGCGATCAGCAAGATTGGTTTTTCTTATACAGCCTTCACAAGGACAATGACCAGCAAGAACTCTTGAACAAGGATCACCCACATGGCTGGCGAAACTTCATTGGCAACGCTGCTGCGCAGTATGAGCCCGCAACTCAACGCCGGCGAATACGTGTTCTGCACCCTGCGTGACGGCAAGTTGCCCAAGGATCTGGAGATTGTCGGCAGCTTCCGCGAGCAGGAAGGCCTGACCGTGATTCTCGAACGTTCCCACGCCGAAAAAGCCGGTTTCAGCTTCGACTACATCGCCGCCTGGATCACCTTGAACGTACATTCGGCCCTCGACGCCGTCGGCCTGACCGCCGCGTTCGCCACGGCATTGGGCCAGGCCGGAATCAGCTGCAACGTGATTGCCGGCTACTACCACGACCATTTGTTTGTCGGCCAGGCCGACGCCGACCGTGCCCTGCAGGTGCTGCGGGATCTGGCAGCCAACGCGGAGTAAATAATCATGTGGCAAAGTTATGTGAACGGGCTGCTCGTGGCCTTCGGCCTGATCATGGCGATCGGCACCCAGAATGCGTTTGTCCTGGCGCAAAGCCTGCGGCGTGAACATCACCTGCCGGTGGCGGCGCTCTGCGTGGCTTGCGATGCCCTGTTGGTGGCCGCCGGGGTATTTGGCCTGGCGACGGTGCTGGCGCATAACCCGACGCTGCTGGCCATCGCCCGCTGGGGCGGCGCAGCGTTCCTGTTGTGGTATGGCAGCCAGGCGCTGCGCCGGGCCTTCTCGAAGCAGAGCCTTGAGCAGGGCGAAGGCCAGACCGTACGCTCGCTGCGGGCGGTGATGCTCAGCGCGCTGGCGGTGACCTTGCTCAACCCGCACGTCTATCTGGACACCGTTTTGCTGATCGGCTCCCTGGGCGCCCAACAAACCGAGCCCGGCGCTTATGTCGTCGGCGCGGCCAGCGCCTCGCTGTTGTGGTTTTTCACCCTGGCGCTCGGTGCGGCATGGCTGGCACCGTGGCTCGCCCGCCCCAGCACCTGGCGAATTCTCGATCTGTTGGTGGCTATGATGATGTTTGCCGTAGCGCTCCAGTTGATCGCGGCCAGCTGATTCGCGGAACCTCTATTCCACACAGTTGTTGCGTGGTTATGCCGCCCCCCCGGTGCTATGATCCGACTCCCTGCGCCGCAAAGAGTACAAACTCCCCGGCGCTTGTCTGGCCGCCCGTGATCGGCCTTGCGCTCACCGCAACTGACCTGATTAGGAGAATCATCATGGCTTTCGAATTGCCGCCACTGCCGTACGCACACGATGCCCTGCAGCCGCACATCTCCAAGGAAACCCTGGAGTTCCACCACGACAAGCACCACAACACCTACGTCGTGAACCTGAACAACCTGGTGCCAGGCACCGAGTTCGAAGGCAAGACCCTGGAAGAAATCGTCAAGACTTCCTCGGGCGGTATCTTCAACAACGCCGCTCAGGTCTGGAACCACACTTTCTACTGGAACTGCCTGGCGCCAAACGCCGGCGGTCAACCAACCGGCGCTCTGGCTGAAGCCATCAACGCGGCTTTCGGTTCGTTCGACAAGTTCAAGGAAGAGTTCAGCAAGACGTCCATCGGTACCTTCGGTTCCGGTTGGGGCTGGCTGGTGAAGAAGGCTGACGGTTCCCTGGCCCTGGCCAGCACCATCGGCGCCGGCAACCCGCTGACCAACGGCGACACCCCGCTGCTGACCTGCGACGTCTGGGAACACGCTTACTACATCGACTACCGCAACCTGCGTCCAAAGTATGTCGAAGCGTTCTGGAACCTGGTCAACTGGAAATTCGTGGCTGAGCAGTTCGAAGGCAAAACCTTCACCGCTTAAGCTCGACGCCAGTCAAAAGAACCCGGCTTTTTAGCCGGGTTTTTTATTGCCCGGGATTTTCAGCGTTCGGCAGGGCCCCTTCGCGAGCAGGCTCGCGATGAACGATGACGCGGTCAACCTGACTGAATACCTATCCCTGCGGATCGACGTTATCCAACGCACGATTCACCGCCAGTTCCGCCAGCATGATGATCTGCGCAATGGCCAACGCCGTGTTGCGCTGGGGGCCAGTCAGGAAGGTGGCGAAATCACTCGCCATGACGTTGGCCGAAGCCAGTGATTCACAGGCATGGGCAAGCAGGGATTCGGTATCCATGTCCGGGACGATCATGAACATGGTGTTGGGGGTGTAGGGTTTGGTGGTGTTGTTGGGGGGATCGGGGATTAACTTATCCACTGAAATATTCCTATGCGGTGGGTGCCGCCAATTGCCGTTCTCACACGGCAAAGAGGTGGCAGCTATGTGCGAGGTGAGAAAACCGGTCATAGGCCACCCGGCCAGACAAAAGTCTGCCCGCACACAGCCGCCATAACGCATTTACAGACAGCGGATAAGCTGGCGGCAATTATGCGGATACTGGCACTGGATGACTATGACTTGCCGGGTTCTCACACCCGATCGCTGAGTTTTCAGCGACAGTCAGAGGCTATTGAGTCCGCTTCCGACGGACAACCTGAAAACTGCGTGGGAAACTTCTGGCGCTTTCCTACACCGCTAACCCGCAAAAACGTAACGCGGAGCGTCCCTGGCAGCACTCCCACGCGGGCGTGTGGAAACGATATGTTGGGGTGTGGCTGAAAATGCAATGTCGACTGTCCCGCCATCTTCGCGAGCAGGCTCGCTCACATTGGGCCCCCGGTTTTTAGTCGGGACTTCCGGCCACTGAAGATCCCCGTGGGAGCGAGCTTGCTCGCGAAAAACTCCAGGACAACGCGGGCATTCAGGCAGCACGCGTTATCGTTGACGTCCATCGCGAGCAAGCTCGCTCCTACAGGGCCGAGCGTTAGCTCGCCTGCAGCTTTTGATCTTGATCCACCCGCCCCCTCGGCAGGCTGAGTGGAGGTGTTCATCCGGGGATTGGCGCGCAGCGCCGTTCGACGCAGTCGAACTCATTGCATGTAGGTCGAAGCGAAGCCGACCGGAGGGCAATGCCCCCGGATGAACACCGGAGCGAAGGAACCCCGAGCCTCAGCGAGGGGCCGTACGTAAGGGGCGAGACTTTTTGGTTCCTTTTGTGTCGTTTGACAAAAGGGACTCGCCGTAAGGGCGAAACCGCCAGCCGCCGTTACCGCAGCAATGGATATGTACTCCGTTAAATATCCAAACCAACCTACAGAATCCAAGGCATTTCCCGACGATGAAACAAGCCCCCTGGTCCTTGCTCCCCAGCCGCAGACGACTAACATCAAACAAAAGGAAAATATCTCCACCCCGCCCCTCAAGTTGAAGGACTCGACAACCGACACAGTGCTAATAGGCTAACTCGTCAAGACAACTGCAAATCGGCCAAGCTGCAGGCAAAATCCCCCAAGGATGATTGTCACTTTGACTGCCATCACGGGATTGCCAATACTCATGGCAACTTGATGCTACCCGCACGGAACAAGGAATAACCCTTTGAAGCTGGAACTCAAGAACAGCTTGTCGGTGAAGTTGCTGCGGGTCGTGCTCCTGTCGGCATTGATCGTCGGCGTGGTCTTGAGCTGCGCTCAGATTGTGTTCGATGCCTATAAAACACGCCAGGCCGTCGCCAGCGATGCCCAGCGTATCCTCGACATGTTTCGCGACCCCTCGACCCAGGCTGTCTATAGCCTGGACCGGGAAATGGGCATGCAGGTCATCGAAGGCCTGTTTCAGGACGACGCCGTGCGCCAGGCCTCCATCGGCCATCCCAACGAAGCCATGCTCGCGCAAAAAAACCGCGAGTTGCAGCACTCCCACAGTCGCTGGCTGACCGACCCGATTCTTGGCAAGGAACGCACCTTCACCACCCAACTGGTCGGTCGCGGGCCTTACAGCGAGTATTACGGCGATCTGAGCATCACCCTCGATACCGCCACTTACGGCCAGGGGTTCATTGTCAGCTCGGTGATCATCTTCATTTCCGGCGTACTGCGCGCGCTCGCCATGGGGCTGGTGTTGTATCTGGTCTATCACTGGCTGCTGACCAAGCCGCTGTCGCGGATCATCGAGCACCTCACGGAAATCAATCCGGATCGTCCCAGCGAGCACAAGATTCCGCTGCTCAAGGGCCACGAGAAAAACGAACTGGGCATCTGGATCAACACCGCCAACCAGTTGCTCGAATCCATCGAACGCAATACCCATCTGCGCCACGAAGCCGAAAACAGCCTGTTGCGCATGTCCCAGTACGATTTCCTGACGGGACTGCCGAACCGGCAGCAATTGCAGCAGCAACTGGACAAGATCCTCATCGACGCCGGCAAACTGCAGCGCCGGGTCGCGGTGTTGTGTGTCGGCCTCGATGACTTCAAGGGCATCAACGAGCAGTTCAGCTACCAGACCGGCGACCAGTTGTTGCTGGCCCTGGCCGATCGCCTGCGCGGTCATAGCGGTCGCCTGGGTGCCCTCGCCCGTCTCGGTGGCGACCAGTTCGCTCTGGTCCAGGCCGATATCGAGCAGCCCTACGAAGCCGCCGAGCTGGCGCAAAGCATTCTTGATGATCTGGAAGCGGCGTTTGCCCTCGACCATCAGGAGATCCGCCTGCGCGCCACCATCGGCATCACTCTGTTCCCCGAGGACGGCGACAGTACCGAGAAGTTGCTGCAAAAGGCCGAGCAGACCATGACGCTGGCCAAGACCCGTTCGCGCAACCGCTATCAGTTCTATATCGCCAGCGTCGACACCGAAATGCGCCGCCGCCGCGAGTTGGAAAAAGACCTGCGCGATGCCCTGATCCGCAATCAGTTCTACCTCGTCTACCAGCCGCAAATCAGCTATCGCGACAACCGCGTGGTGGGCGTCGAAGCCCTGATTCGCTGGCAACACCCCGAGCACGGTATGGTACCGCCTGACCTGTTCATCCCGCTGGCCGAACAGAATGGCACCATCATTGCCATCGGCGAATGGGTGCTTGACCAGGCCTGCAAACAATTACGCGAGTGGCATGACCAGGGCTTCAGCGACCTGCGCATGGCGGTAAACCTGTCCACGGTTCAATTGCACCACGCCGAACTGCCACGGGTGGTCAACAACCTGCTGCAGATGTATCGCCTGCCACCACGCAGCCTGGAGCTGGAAGTCACCGAAACCGGTCTGATGGAAGACATCAGCACGGCGGCCCAGCACCTGCTCAGCCTGCGCCGCTCCGGCGCGCTGATCGCCATCGATGACTTTGGCACCGGCTATTCATCCTTGAGCTATCTGAAGAGCCTGCCGCTGGACAAGATCAAGATCGACAAGAGCTTCGTTCAGGACCTGCTCGATGACGACGACGATGCGACCATCGTTCGGGCCATCATCCAGCTGGGCAAGAGCCTCGGCATGCAGGTGATTGCCGAAGGCGTGGAAACCGCCGAGCAAGAGGCCTACATCATCTCCGAAGGCTGCCACGAAGGTCAGGGCTATCTCTACAGCAAGCCGCTGCCGGCACGGGAACTGGGCGTTTACCTGAAGCAGGCCCAACGCAGCAATGCCGCTATTTTGTAATCCCCTGTAGGAGCGAGCTTGCTCGCGATGAACCTGAGAGCAACACGCTCATTCAGAATGAACGCGTCATCGTTCACGTCCATCGCGAGCAAGCTCGCTCCTACAGTGAATAAGAAATATTTACAGGTACAACCCTTTACACATAATGCGAAAGATTTGCATTATGTCGCAGTTTTGCGTGCGCATCGCACCACTCCCCCCTTATCGAAGCAGGATGTTCGCCATGATTCGTATGCCTCTGGCTACCGCCAGTCTGTTGGCCATCGCTATTTCCCTCGCCGGTTGCGGCGAAGGTAAAGACCAGGAAAAAGCTGCCGCGCCTGCGCCAGCTGCCAGCACTGCGGCTGCTCCAGCCGCTGCGCCTGCCGCTGCCGGTAAAGTCGACGAAGCCGCCGCCAAAGCCGTTGTCGCCCATTACGCCGACATCGTTTTCGCCGTTTACAGCGATGCCGAATCCACCGCGAAGACCCTGCAAACCGCCGTCGACGCCTTCCTCGCCAAGCCGAATGCCGACACCCTGAAAGCCGCCAAGGCAGCCTGGGTTGCCGCCCGCGTGCCTTACCTGCAGAGCGAAGTGTTCCGCTTCGGTAACACCATCGTTGACGACTGGGAAGGTCAGCTGAACTCCTGGCCGCTGGACGAGGGCCTGATCGACTACGTCGACAAGTCCTACGAACACGCCCTGGGCAACCCGGGTGCCACTGCCAACATCATCGCCAACACTGAAGTACAGATCGGCGAAGACAAGGTCGATGTCAAAGACATCACCCCGGAAAAACTCGCCAGCCTGAACGAGCTGGGCGGTTCCGAGGCCAACGTTGCCACCGGCTACCACGCCATCGAATTCCTGCTCTGGGGCCAGGACCTGAACGGCACCGGCCCTGGCGCCGGCAACCGTCCGGCTTCGGACTACCTGGAAGGCAAAGGCGCCACTGGCGGTCACAACGATCGTCGTCGTGCCTACCTGAAAGCCGTGACCCAACTGCTGGTCAGCGACCTGGAAGAAATGGTCGGTAACTGGAAGCCAAACGTGGCCGACAACTACCGCGCCACCCTGGAAGCGGAACCGGCTGAAACCGGCCTGCGCAAAATGCTGTTCGGCATGGGCAGCCTGTCCCTGGGCGAACTGGCGGGCGAGCGCATGAAGGTTTCCCTGGAAGCCAACTCCCCGGAAGACGAACAGGATTGCTTCAGCGACAACACCCACAACTCGCACTTCTACGATGCCAAGGGCATTCGTAACGTGTACCTGGGCGAATACTCCCGTGTCGAYGGCACCAAAATGACTGGCGCCAGCCTGTCGTCCCTGGTGGCCAAGGCTGATCCGGCTGCTGACACCGCACTGAAAGACGACCTGGCTGCTACCGAAGCCAAGATCCAGATCATGGTCGACCACGCCAACAAGGGTGAGCACTACGACCAGTTGATCGCCGCTGGCAACACCGCGGGCAACCAGATCGTCCGCGACGCTATCGCGTCCTTGGTCAAGCAGACCGGTTCGATCGAAGCCGCTGCAGGCAAACTGGGCATCAACGACCTGAACCCGGACAACGCTGATCACGAATTCTGATCAACGCTGGCTGAGTGAGTAATAAGGCGACCTTCGGGTCGCCTTTTTCATATCTGCCATACACAGCCCATTGTGGGAGCGAGCCTGCTCGCGATGGGGCCGTGTCAGTCGACATCAGTTTTGGATGACACACCGCAATCGCGAGCAGGCTCGCTCCCACAGGGTTCAGGGTTGGCCGCGACAATTGCCCCACATCAAGCAAACGATAATTCCTCTTATTCAAATTCCCATCCCCTGTTAGACTTTGCGCCCTTGTTTTGCTCGTCTTGCAGGATGTCTGATGCCCTCGCTGCCTCTTCGCTTGTCCGCACTGTTTCTGGCCCTGGGCCTGAGTGCCTGCGATGACGCCCCGAAATTCACCCAGGCCGAACCTGGTGAAGCCCGCTCCGGCGGTAGTGCGACGGTGCGCAAGACCGATCAGAATGCGTTTTCCATGCCCTCGGCGAATCTGCCGCCGTCACGGCGCGTGGATTTCAGCGTCGGCAACAGCTTCTTCCGCAGCCCCTGGGTGATCGCCCCGTCGACGACGACCGCTCGCGATGGCCTCGGTCCACTGTTCAACACCAATGCCTGCCAGGGCTGCCACATCAAGGACGGCCGCGGCCATCCGCCGACTCCCGACGATGTGAACGCCGTGTCGATGCTGGTACGCCTGTCGATTCCCGACGCCCCGGCGTATGCCAAGGTCATCGAACAGCTCGGCGTGGTGCCGGAGCCCGTCTACGGCGGTCAGTTCCAGGACATGGCCGTACCCGGCGTGGCCCCCGAAGGCAAAGTGCGGGTCGATTACACCGCCGTGCCGGTTCGCTTCAAGGACGGCACCGAAGTCGAATTGCGCAAACCAAGCCTCAACATCACCCAGTTGGGCTACGGCCCGATGCACCCCGACACCCGTTTCTCGGCACGTGTAGCGCCGCCGATGATTGGCCTGGGCCTGCTCGAAGCGATCCCCGACGAAGCGATCCTGGCCAACGCCGAGGCACAGGCCAAGGCGAACAACGGCATCGCCGGACGCCCGAACCAGGTGTGGGACGATGCCCAACAAAAGACAGTGTTGGGACGATTTGGCTGGAAAGCCGGACAACCGAACCTCAATCAACAAAATGTTCACGCGTTTTCGGGTGATATGGGCCTCACGACCAGCCTGAGACCGTTTGATGACTGCACGGACGCGCAAACGGCTTGCAAACAGGCACCCAGTGGCAACGGCCCGAATGGCGAGCCGGAAGTCAGCGACAACATCCTGCGCCTGGTGCTGTTCTACAGCCGTAACCTCGCCGTACCGGCCCGTCGTGACGTCAACGCACCTGAAGTGCTGGCCGGCAAGTCCCTGTTTTATCAGGCGGGCTGCCAGTCCTGTCACACCCCGAAATACACCACCGCCGCCAACGCCGCCGAACCCGAACTGGCCAATCAAGTGATTCGCCCGTACAGCGATCTGCTGCTGCATGACATGGGCGACGGCCTGGCCGACAACCGTAGCGAATTCCAGGCCAGCGGCCGCCAATGGCGTACCCCGCCATTGTGGGGCATCGGCCTGACACAGGCGGTCAGCGGCCACACCCAGTTCCTGCACGACGGCCGCGCTCGCAACCTGCTCGAAGCCGTGCTCTGGCATGGCGGCGAGGCGACAGCGGCGCAGCAACAGGTTTTGTCTTTCGATGCCGAGCAACGCGCTGCGTTGCTGGCGTTCCTGAATTCCCTTTAACACGTATTCCACTCGCGGGAGCCCGACATGTTCCGTCCCAAACTGTTGTTCACCAGCCTTGCCGCACTCGCCCTGGGCGCCTGCTCGCCCCAAGACCCACAAGCGGTCACGTCGTCGGCTATCGCCAAGTCGGTGATCCTGCCGACCTACACCCGCTGGGTTGAAGCCGACCGTCAATTGGCGGTCAGCGCCCTCGCCTACTGCGAAGGCAAGGAAACCCTGGAAACCGCTCGTGCCGATTTCCTGCACGCGCAAAAAGCCTGGGCCGAACTGCAACCGCTGCTGATCGGGCCATTAGCCGAAGGCAACCGTTCGTGGCAAGTACAGTTCTGGCCGGACAAGAAAAACCTGGTCGGTCGTCAGGTCGAACAACTGGTTACCGCCCAGCCGCAAATCGATGCCGCCGCCCTGGCCAAGTCCAGCGTTGTGGTACAGGGTCTTTCGGCCTACGAATACATTCTGTTCGACAGCAAGCCTGACGTGGCCAACGCTGAGCAGAAGGCCAGATACTGCCCGTTGCTGGTCGCCATCGGTGAGCGCCAGAAACAGTTGGCCGAAGACATTCTGCAAACCTGGAACAACACCGACGGCATGCTCGCGCAAATGAGCAAATTCCCGAACCAGCGCTACGCGGACTCCCACGAAGCGATCGCCGATCTGCTGCGTGTGCAAGTCACGGCCATCGACACCCTGAAGAAAAAACTCGGCACGCCGATGGGCCGCCAGACCAAGGGTGTGCCGCAACCGTTCCAGGCCGATGCATGGCGTAGCCAGTCGTCCCTGACCAGCCTCGAAGCCAGCCTCGCGGCTGCCAAGACAGTCTGGGAAGGTGTGGATAACAAAGGCCTGCGCAGCCTGTTGCCGAGCGAGCAGAAACCGTTGGCCGACAAGATCGATGCCGCCTATGCCGCCTCGCTGAAACTGTTCGCCAGCAACCAGCGCTCGCTGACCGAAATGCTCGGTGACGACGCCGGCCGCCAGCAACTCAACGATCTGTATGACAGCCTCAACGTCGTCCATCGCCTGCACGAGGCCGATCTGGCCAAGGCGCTGGGCATCCAACTGGGCTTCAATGCCAACGACGGTGACTGATGAGGGCAAGTTCCATGCTGCGACGCCAGGTTCTGACCTTAGGTAGTTTGTTGCTGGGTGCGGTGACGCTGGGCGGCTGGAAGCTGTTCAAGCAAAAGGACCAGAGTCCGTTGTTGCTGTCGGCACGGGACGATACCGATGGCCGGCATTACGCCGTCGGTTATCGCCTGGATGGCACCCAGGTGTTCGCCACCCGGGTCGGCCAGCGTTGCCACGACATCGTCAACCACCCGACACTGCCGATTGCACTGTTCGTCGCTCGCCGTCCGGGCACCGAGAGCTACCTGATCGACCTGCGCGACGGCGTGCTCCTGCAAACCGTGGTGTCACGGCCAAACCGGCACTTCTACGGACACGCGGTCATTCACCACAGCGGTGACTGGCTGTACGCCACCGAAAACGACACCAGCGATCCGGGTCGCGGCCTGCTCGGCGTGTACAAATTCGAGGGTGAACGGCTGGTGCACAGCGGTGAGATTTCCACCCACGGCCTCGGTCCCCATCAGGTGTCGTGGATGCCCGATGGCGAAACCCTGGTGGTGGCCAACGGCGGGATTCGCACCGAGGCCGAAAGCCGGGTGGAGATGAACCTCAACGCTATGGAACCGAGCCTGGTCCTGATGCAACGTGACGGCACCCTGCTGAGCAAGGAAACCCTCGCCCAGCAGATGAACAGCGTGCGCCATCTGGCCATCGCCAGCGACGGCACCATCGTCGCCAGCCAGCAGTTCATGGGCGCGGCCCACGAGTCGTCGGAGTTGCTGGCGATCAAGCGGCCCGGTCAGCCCTTCGTCGCGTTCCCGGTGCCCGAGCACCAGTTACAGGCCATGGGGCACTACACCGCCAGCGTCGCGGTACACAGCGACTTGCGCCTGGTGGCGTTGACTGCGCCGCGGGGCAACCGCTTTTTCATCTGGGACCTGGACAGCGGTGAAGTACGCCTGGATGCGCCTCTGCCCGATTGCGCCGGGGTCGGCGCCGTGGCCGATGGTTTTGTCGTGACCTCGGGTCAGGGTCGCTGCCGCTACTACGACTGTCGCCAGACAAACCTTGTTGCAAAACCGCTGGAGCTACCCGCCGGGCTCTGGGACAACCATCTGCATCTGATGGCGTAAATCATTGAAAAGATCGCCGCCTTGGGCCGCACCTGCGAGATGACGAACATCCCGCAGGCGCGGCCCAAGGCGGCGAATCTTTTCAGGCTTTCACCCCTCTAATACCTCACAACATGTAAAAACGGCAGTTGGATTACCCTCTACACTCCCGGTAATGTGCCCCGCTGTCTCACCTGATTCTCTCCAAGGAACTGGATATGCTGCGTCGCCGCATGCTGATCATGTTGGGTGTCGTTCTACTGATTGTGCTGGTCTTGGCCGCGTACAAAGCCTTCTCGATCTACACGATGGTTCAAGGCTACTCTGCGCCCAGACCGGCCATCAGCGTTGCCGTGGCCACCGCCACCGAGCGCCCATGGCAAGCCCGCCTGCCTAGCGTTGGCACGCTCAAGGCATTGCAAGGCGTGGACCTGAGCCTGGAGACCGATGGCACCGTCATCGATTTGCAGTTCGAGTCAGGGCAAAAGGTCAAGGCCGGTCAACCACTCCTGCGCCTCGACAGCGCCGTGGAAAGTGCCCTGCTGGAAACTGCTCTGGCCGACCTCGGGCTGGCACAGCTCGATTACGGTCGCGGTAGCCAACTGGTCGGCAGCCAGGCGATTTCCAAAGGCGAGTTCGACCGGCTTTCGGCGGTGCTGAAAAAGAGCAAGGCCACGGTCAATCAACTCAAGGCTGCGCTCGGCAAAAAAAGCATCGTCGCGCCCTTCAGCGGCACCATCGGCATTCGTCAGGTAGACGTTGGCGACTATCTTGCCAGCGGCACCATGATCGCCACCCTGCAAGACCTCAGTAGCCTGTATGTCGACTTTTTCGTGCCCGAGCAGTCGGTGCCGAAGATTGCTCTCGGCCAGCCCGTGCAGGTCATTGTCGCGGCGTATCCGACCCAGGAGTACCCCGGCACCATCAGTGCAATCAACCCCAAAGTCGAGAACAGCACCCGTAACGTGCAGGTCCGCGCCGCCCTGGCCAACCCCGATGGCAAGTTGATGCCAGGCATGTTCGCCAGCCTCCAGGTGCTCCTGCCCGACCCGCAACCGCGCATCGTGGTACCGGAAAGCGCGATTACCTACACGCTCTACGGCAACTCGGTGTATGTGGCCGTACCAAAGAAGGCCGAAGATGGCAGCCCGGAAAAGGACGACAAGGGCCAGCCGGTGCTGATCGCCGAACGGCGTTTTGTCGAAACCGGCGAACGCCGCGATGGGCAAGTGATGATCACCAAAGGCGTGCAGAGCGGCGAGAAAGTGGTGACCGCCGGCCAGCTCAAACTGGACAACGGCGCACACATTGCCATCAGCGACGACAAGACGCTGGCCGAGCGGAACAGCCCGCCACGCGCGGACTGATCAAGGAATCCCCATGGCTTTTACCGATCCGTTCATCCGCCGCCCGGTTCTCGCAACCGTGGTCAGCCTGCTGATTGTGCTGCTGGGCTTCCAGGCCTGGGGCAAGCTGCCCCTGCGCCAGTATCCGCAAATGGAAAACGCCCTGATCACGGTGACCACCGCCTACCCCGGGGCCAACGCCGAGACCATCCAGGGCTACATCACCCAACCGATGCAGCAAAGCCTGGCCAGCGCCGAGGGCATCGACTACATGACCTCGGTGAGTCGCCAGAACTTTTCGGTGATCTCGATCTACGCGCGCGTCGGCTCCAACAGCGACCGTCTGTTTACCGAACTGCTGGCCAAGGCCAACGAGGTCAAGAGCCAGCTGCCCCAGGACGCTGAAGACCCGGTGCTGAGCAAACAATCTGCCGATGCGTCAGTGCTGATGTACATGAGCTTTTTCAGCAAGGAATTGAGCAACCCGCAGATTACCGATTACCTGTCGCGGGTGATCCAGCCGAAACTGGCGACCTTGCCCGGCATGGCCGAAGCTGAGATCCTCGGCAACCAGGTCTTTGCCATGCGCCTCTGGCTGGACCCGATGAAGCTCTCTGGTTTCGGCCTCAGTGCCAGCGATGTGACCAACGCGGTGCGCCAGTACAACTTCCTCTCGGCCGCCGGCGAGGTGAAAGGCGAATACGTGGTCACCAGCATCAACGCCAATACCGAACTCAAGTCCGCCGAAGCCTTCGGGGCGATTGCGCTCAAGGTCGATGGCGACAGCCGTGTGTTGCTGCGCGATGTGGCGCGTGTGGAAATGGGTGCGGAAAACTACGACACCATCAGCTCGTTCGGTGGCACCCCTTCGGTGTACATCGGCATCAAGGCGACGCCCGGTGCCAACCCGCTGGAAGTGATCAAGGAAGTGCGCAAGATCATGCCAGACCTGGAGGCCCAGCTACCGCCGAACCTCAAGGGTGAGATCGCCTACGACGCCACCCTGTTCATCCAGGCCTCGATCGACGAAGTGGTGAAAACCCTGTTCGAAGCGGTGCTGATCGTGATCGTGGTGGTGTTCCTGTTCCTCGGCGCCCTGCGTTCGGTGGTGATCCCGGTGGTGACCATCCCGCTGTCGATGATCGGCGTCATGTTCTTCATGCAGATGATGGGGTACTCCATCAACCTGCTCACCCTGCTGGCAATGGTATTGGCCATCGGCCTGGTGGTGGACGACGCCATCGTGGTGGTGGAAAACATTCATCGCCACATCGAGGAAGGCAAGACACCGCTCGACGCCGCCATTGAAGGCGCCCGGGAAATCGCCATGCCGGTGGTCTCGATGACCATCACCCTGGCCGCGGTATATGCACCGATCGGCTTCCTGACCGGCCTGACCGGGGCGTTGTTCAAGGAGTTCGCCCTGACCCTGGCCGGCGCGGTGGTGATTTCCGGTATCGTCGCCCTGACCCTGTCGCCGATGATGTGTGCGTTTCTGCTGCGCCACGACGAGAACCCCAGTGGCCTGGCCCATCGCCTGGACATGATTTTCGAAAGACTCAAGCGCCGCTACCAGAGCCTGCTTCACGGCACCCTAAACACCCGGCCGGTGGTGCTGGTGTTCGCCGTGATCGTGTTGTGCCTGATTCCGGTCTTTCTCAAATTCACCAAATCGGAACTGGCGCCGGATGAGGACCAGGGCATCATTTTCATGATAGCCAACGCCCCGCAACCGACCAACCTCGACTACCTGAACACCTACACCGACGAGTTCATCTCGATCTTCAAGGCGTTTCCGGAGTACTACTCGTCCTTCCAGATCAACGGTTTCAACGGCGTGCAATCGGGCATCGGCGGTTTCCTGCTCAAGCCGTGGAACGAGCGCAGTCGCACGCAAATGGCGATCCTGCCCAAGGTGCAGGCCAAACTGGAAAAGATCACGGGGTTGCAGATTTTCGGCTTCAACCTGCCGTCCCTGCCGGGCACCGGCGAAGGTGTGCCGTTCCAGTTCGTCATCAACTCCGCCAACGATTACGAGTTGCTGCTGCAGGTGGCCGACCGGGTAAAAAAACGGGCGAAGGAATCCGGCAAGTTTGCGTTTGTCCACGTTGACCTGGCCTTCGACAAGCCGGAAGTGGTGGTGGATATCGACCGCGCCAAGGCCGCGCAGATGGGGGTTTCCATGCAGGATCTGGGGGGAACCCTGGCGACCCTGCTGGGTGAAGCCGAGATCAACCGTTTCACCATTGAAGGTCGCAGCTACAAAGTCATTGCCCAGGTCGAACGGCCGTTCCGTGACAATCCGGACTGGCTGAACAATTACTACGTGAAAAACACCAAGGGCGAGCTGTTGGCATTGTCGACCCTGATCACCATCACCGACCGTGCTCGACCGCGACAACTGAACCAGTTCCAGCAACTCAACTCGGCCATCCTGTCCGGAGTACCGCTGGTGAGCATGGGGGAAGCCATCGACCTCGTGCGCCAGATCGCCCGGGAAGAGGCACCCGCCGGCTTTGCCTTCGACTACGCCGGAGCATCGAGGCAGTACGTTCAGGAAGGCAGTGCCCTATGGGTCACCTTTGCCTTGGCACTGGCGATCATTTTCCTGGTGCTGGCGGCCCAGTTCGAAAGCTTCCGCGACCCGCTGGTGATCCTGGTCACCGTGCCCCTGTCCATCTGCGGCGCATTGATTCCGCTGTTCCTGGGTTGGTCGAGCATGAACATCTACACCCAGGTCGGGTTGGTGACGTTGATCGGGCTGATCAGCAAGCACGGCATTCTGATCGTCCAGTTCGCCAACCAGCTACGCAAGGACAAGGGCCTGACGGCACGGGAAGCGGTAGAGGAAGCGGCGGCCATCCGGCTGCGACCGGTCTTGATGACCACCGCGGCGATGGTGTTCGGCATGGTGCCATTGATCATCGCCACCGGTGCTGGCGCAGTCAGCCGGTTCGACATCGGCACGGTCATCGCGACGGGCATGTCGATCGGCACGTTGTTCACCCTGTTTGTGTTGCCCTGCATCTACACGTTGCTGGCCAAACCCGATCAACCCTGACACAGATGAACTTGTAGGAGCGAGCTTGCTCCGGGCGGCGTTCCGACGATGGACTCAAGAGCGCCGCGTTTGGCCAGTAAATACGCGCTATCGTTAACGACCATCGCGAGCAAGCTCGCTCCTACACTGCACGCAAAAAAAAGGCCTCGCATCAGCGAGGCCTTTCATTTGGGCTTCAATCGGTTCAATTTTGCGGCCTCAATCCTTGAGAAAGTCCGAACATGAACAACAACAGATCATGATCGGGTCGAGTGGCCACGGATGCCTTTGCAACCCGTGGCAATGGACAATGTTCTTCTGCGCTTATCGAGCTGAGAACCCGGGGGCGCGGTTGCTCCCAGGTTGCCATCGCGATTGATGCAACTGCCAAGGCTCCTACCAGAAACAAACCTCGTGCAATTTCGAGTTTCATCGCTATAAACCCTTGATGGCGCTGCCAAACGCCGTCTCATAAAAATAGACCAGCTTTTTCCAGTCTGCCGCGCTGAACGACGAGTGGCGACGCAACTGCTTCAAGTCATGGACAGCTGCACGATTGGCGGTCAAACGCCGTCGGCATTTCTCCAGATCGATCAGGGCCACTTCGACCTTGGCCGTCTCGCCCTCACCGGTCACGCGAACGAATACGTGCTTGTCGTAAAGGCAACCGTGCTGCCAGCGGCCCTTGTGCATGCGAGCCAGGTTTTCAGCCAGGTCCTTGAGCACTCGGTCGTTTATGGCTTCACCATGACGCTCGCGACCGCCACCGGCGTACCAGCGATCGATTTCCTCGAAGCCGTCCAGCGACTTGGTGAGCAGCAAGGCACGCCACTTGTGCACAGGGTCGCGCTGTGCGCCGCAGAAAACGATTTCCGGAACCCGTACACCAAGCGCGGTCACACCGATGAGCGCAGCATGCTCGCGCAGTACCGTAGGCCGCCCGAAGGGGTGCTGCCAGCTACGATGGATATGCCCGGTCTGGCGCTTGACGTAGAGCAGCTGACCATCACTGCCCATCAGGCGTTGAACGCCGCTTTCCCCGCCGCGACGGACGTTGGGTTCCTCCACCCATTCACCGCGCTGATTCCAAAAGTAATCGAAGCGGTCCTGGGGAGCGACTTCCGTTTCTGCTGCACACTGCACTGCCATCCTGTTACCTCTTGCGTAATACGTAAACTCGCCACATCGCATAGAGCGGCAAAAAGTCCAGTTGTTCCTGGATGCGGAATCCCGCCTGCTCAAATTCCTTTTCTACGGTAGCGGCCGGTAACACAAACCGGTTTTGGTAACCTTCCTGCCCACGGGTTTTCTCCGAACGCTTGCGTTTCCAGGCCTTGAAGTTGCCATCGACCCATAGCGAAAGGATCACGCTGTCACGGGAAACTCGCTCGAATTCGCGCAAGATAGCCATGCGATGCTCGGCTTCACCGATGTGGTGGAGCAAGCGCATGCAAAAAATGCTGTCGACGGCGTTGTCCGGCAAGGCGATGTCGAATGCAGACGTGTGCAAGGGTTGTACCCGTTTCACCACGTCGGCAGGTTGCGCCTGGGTTGCGATCTTCAGCATGGACTGCGAGTTATCGGCACCGATGATCACGCGGTTGGATTTTTCCGCCAGCAAGGGCCAGAAACGCCCTGCACCACACGGCAAATCGAGAACCAGGCCAGGCTCGCCAACCAGGGCCAGCGCCTTGCGCGCCAGTTGTTCGTCACGCCAATGGGACAATCGACGGCCGAGACCTTCCTGGTGTTTGTGCAGATAACGTTGCGCGTGTTGATCGTCGTACTTTTCGGAGAAATCGAGCTTGATCGGGCCGTCCATCATCAGGGCTCCTGAACTTCTGATAGCAACCACCTTAGGTTTCGTGGTGTCGTTGACAGGTGATCCATTTGTGAAAAGTTCGTAATGGGAAACCTGGAAGTATTACAGAGCTTTACAGAATTGATAGGGTTTACTGGACGCCCGACTCAACTGTTCAAATTCGCGACAACTCCACCTGAAAACGGCAGCCATTGGGCTCCATGGTTGTCAGGCTGACGCTCCAGCCCTGGTTTTCACAGATCCGCTGCACCAGTGAAAGCCCCAGGCCCAAGCCTTCCCCACGCTTTTCAGTGCCCCGGACGAAGGGTTCGAACATCGCCTCGCGTTTTTCCTCGGGAATGCCCACGCCACTGTCTTCGACCAGAAAGCCCGTACCCGTCAGGGTCAGGCGGATGAAGCCCTGCTCGGTGTAATGCAAGGCATTGCGCAGCAAGTTACCCATCACCGCGTGCAAGAACGTCGCATTGTAGCCCTTGGCCTCGGGGTTGCCCGGTTCGAAGATCAGCTCCAACCCTTTGCTTTCGATAGGTTCACGCCACAGACCGAGCAGGCCTTCGGCCACCTGGCTAAGAGACTGTTGCGGCGACATGCTGGCGTCTTCGCGTTGGGCACGTGCCAGCATCAGGAAGGTTTGCACCAGCTCACGCATTTCTTCACACGCTCGGGCAATGCGCTCGACCTGAGCGCGACCGCGCTGATCGATACCGGGGTTTTCCAGCAACAACTCGCAGGAACTGGCCAATATCATCAGGGGCGTACGCAATTCGTGGCTGACGTCGCTGGTGAACAACCGCTCGCGGGTCAAGGCCTGACGCAAGCGCCCGAGGGTGGCGTCGAAGGCCACGGCCAGTTCGCCCACTTCGTCAGCGGCATAGTCCGGAGCCAACGGAGGAGCCAAACCCAGCAGTTGATCACGATGGCGTACCTGGCGGGCCAACCGTACCACCGGCGCCATGACCTTGCGTGCCAGGACCCAGCCGAGAAACACCGCCAGCACCAGGCTCAGTACGAAACCCACCAGCGCCACGGCAAACAGCACCCGCTCACGCTCTTCGAAGTCGCTCTGGTCCTGCAACAGCACGTAACGTCGGCCGTCGACGATTTCGACCATGGCGTGGTACGACAGGTTTTCACGGAACACTTCATGGAAACCCGGCTCCAGGTGCCGCAAATCCTTGGGCAATCTGAAATCGCCTGGCCCGCTGCTGAAGTAGAACAATTGGTCCGGTTCGGGACGATGGCGCCAGTCCGTGACACTGTCCATCAGCAACAGGCGCTGCAAATCGCCACCCAGACCTGCCGAAATCAGTTTTTCTTCCACCAGGTGCACGGTCGCCACAATGCCCATGGCAAAGGCACCCGCCACCAGTGCGCTCATCAGCGCAAAGGCAATGATGATTCGTTGAGAAAGGCTCTGCTTAAACTCCATCACGCCCCTCGGCCAAGCGATACCCCACACCGTGCACGGTTTGCAGCAATGGCTTGGCGAACGGTTTGTCGATCACCTGGCGCAGTTGGTGGACATGGCTGCGCAGGCTGTCGCTGTCCGGGCAGTCGTCGCCCCACAGGGCTTCTTCAAGAATTTCACGGCGCAATACATGCGGGCTTTTCTGCATCAACACGGCCAGCAGCTTCAGGCCGACCGGGTTGAGTTTCAGCAACCGGCCTTCGCGAGTGACTTCCAGGGTGTCGAGGTCATAGCTCAGGTCGCCGACCTGCAAGGTCCGCCGTCCGCCGCCCTGGGTACGGCGCATGACCGCTTCGATACGCGCCGCCAGCTCAGACAGGGCGAACGGTTTGATCAGGTAGTCATCGGCGCCGGACTTGAAGCCTTGCAGGCGGTCATCCAGTTGATCGCGGGCCGTGAGCATGATCACCGGCGTTTCGCGGCGGGCATCTTCGCGCAGGCGCTTGCACAGGGTGTAGCCATCAATGCCGGGTAGCATGATATCGAGCACGATCAAATCGTAATGCTCGGTGGCCGCCAGATGCAGACCCGACAGACCGTCCTGCGCGCAATCCACGGTATAGCCTTTGAGCCCCAGGTAATCGGCCAGGTTGGCCAGGATATCGCGGTTGTCTTCAACCAATAGAATTCGCATGGGTATCTCTCCGTCCACAGTAACGGCCGTCATGGCCCGCGCAGCTTAAGGCCAAGTGTGGCCCACGGCTAGGGGAAGGCTGTGCATGGATCAATTCACTCAACCAACAGGTATGATTGACGAGTTTTTCACTATCGATTCACACGCTCCCTACAGCGGGCGGTGAAGACTGTCACGCGATTGATAATAAGGAATATAGAAAATGGACTATTTGAAGACGGCACCCATGCGCTTTTTGCTGCTGGTGACCGGCTCCTGGCTGGCAATTTTTTTTCTGACTCGAACAGTCCTGCTCCTCACTCATCTGAATGAGGCCGGTAGCGGCTTCCTGTCGGTGTTTGGTATCGGCCTGCTTTACGACATGGGTTTTATCGCTTACGCAGCGCTGCCCATGGGCCTCTACCTGTTGCTGTGTCCGCCGGCCTTGTGGCGCACTCGTGGCCATCGCTGGTTTCTTCAGGGTCTGCTGACCGTCAGTCTGTTCGCGATGCTGTTCACCTCGGTGGCCGAGTGGCTGTTCTGGGATGAATTCGGCGTGCGCTTCAACTTCATCGCCGTCGACTACCTGGTGTATTCCGACGAAGTACTGAACAACCTGCTGGAGTCATACCCGATCGGCACGCTGCTGAGCATTCTCGCCGTGCTGGCCGTGGTCCTGAGTCTTGCATTGCGCAAATTCTTCAACGCCGCACTTGATGCGCCATTGCCGCCCCTACGCGGCCGCTTACTGAATGCTCTCGGTTTGTTGATCGTCGCCGGCCTGAGCATGCAGTTGCTCAGCCAGGATGCCCCGCGCGCCCAGGGCGGCAATGCCTATCAGAACGAACTGGCGAGCAATGGTCCCTACCAGTTCTTCGCCGCGTTCCGTAACAACGAACTGGACTACCCGCAGTTCTACAAAACGCTGCCGGAGGCAGTCGTTGCCCAGCAGATTCGCGCCGAACTGGCAGAACCCAATGCCCGCTTCGTTGGCCAGGACCCGCAGGACATCCGTCGGCAAATCGATAACCCGGGCACACCGCGCAAGCCCAACATCGTACTGGTCACCATTGAAAGCTTCAGCGCCAAGTACATGGGCAGCAACGGTGACACCCGTAACCTGACCCCCTACCTTGATGCCTTGCGCAAGCAGAGCCTGTATTTCAATAACTTCTACGCCACCGGCACCCGCACCGACCGAGGCCTGGAAGCCATCACCCTGGCGATTCCGCCGACACCGGGTCGCTCGATCGTCAAGCGCGTGGGTCGTGAAAGCGGCTTTGCCAGCCTTGGCCAGCAACTCAATGCCGTGGGCTACGACAGCGTGTTTGTTTACGGCGGCCGCGGTTACTTCGACAACATGAATGCGTTCTTCAGTGGCAATGGTTATCGCGTTGTAGACCAGAGCAGCGTCGAGGAGTCGGAGATTCACTTCAAGAATGCCTGGGGCATGGCAGACGAGGATCTCTACAACCAGACCCTGAAACTGGCCGATGCCGACTATGCCAGGCAGCAGCCATTCCTGCTGCAGCTGATGACGACGTCCAACCATCGCCCTTACACCTATCCGGACAACCGGATCGACATCAAGTCCGGCAACGGCCGTGACGGCGCGGTGAAATACACCGACTACGCCATCGGTCAGTTTCTCGATCAGGCGCGTCAAAAACCCTGGTTTGACAATACAATCTTCGTCTTTGTCGCCGACCACACCGCAGGCAGCGCCGGTAAGGAAGACTTGCCTATCGCCAACTATCAGATTCCGCTGTTCATCTACGCGCCCAAGTTGATCGAAGCTCGGGAAACGGCACAGCTGGCCAGCCAGATCGATCTGGCGCCAACGCTGCTGGGCTTGCTCAATCTGGATTATGAATCGACGTTCTTTGGCCGTAACCTGTTGCAGGACAACCCGCTGCCGCCACGCGTGGTGGTTGGTAACTACCAGCACCTGGGGTTGTTTGACGGCAAGGACCTGGCAATTTTGAGCCCACGCCAGGGATTGCGTCGTCACGATGACGCACTGACCGAAAGCCGCGAGTCCCGGTCGACCGCCGATGACCCGCTGATTACCCGCGCCATCACCTATTACCAAACCGCCAGTTATGGCTTCAAGCAACAGCTGCTTGGCTGGAAGGCGCCCAAGGAGGGTGCCGGTCAAGTCGGCGAACGTTAACCGAATCGCCCCGGGCTGATGCCCCGGGGCTTTTTCCTTTGTTCAGGATCCACCATGTCATCAACCGCTGTCCGCCCTGCCCCTCGCCCACTCAACTTCTGGGTGTGCCTGGGGGTTCCCGCCGTTGCGGCGATCATTCTGGTGTTGCTCGAACTGACCTCACTGGACATGGACCTTGCCAAGCTGTTCTACGACCCGGTCGCGGGTGACTTCATCGGACGGCACAGTTACTTCCTGGAAAACATCCTGCATACCCGCGCCAAGCAGGTCGTCATTGCATTTTCGGTGTTCGCCATCCTCGGCTACATCGCTTCGTTCTTCATGGCCAAACTCAAGCCGTACAAGCGCGAACTGGGTTGTCTGGTGCTGTCCCTGGGCCTGGCGACTTCCTTTGTCACGCCCATGAAAGCGGTGACCGCGGTGCAATGCCCCTGGAGCCTTGAGCAATTCGGCGGTCACGAGACGTACAGCGAATTGCTGAGCCCTCGCCCGCACACCGAAAAACCGGGACGTTGCTGGCCCGGCGGCCATGCGGCCACCGGTTTCACCCTGTTTGCCCTGTTTTTCGTATTGCGTGACCGTCGCCCGCGCATGGCTCGCGCAGCGTTTGTCTTCGCCTTCGCCCTCGGCTCGGTGTTTTCCATCGGGCGGATGATGCAGGGCGCGCACTTCTTCTCGCACAACGTGTGGACGGCAGTGTTCTGCTGGCTGATTTGTCTGGGGTCGTATTACTACGTTCTGTATCGGCCTGCACTCAAGACTGAGCACGAGACAAAGGCTGAACCGGTCAGCGCCTGACCTGACGCTATCGCGAGCAAGCTCGCTCCCACATTGGATCGATGTGACCACTGAAATCCGGGCGATAAAAAACCCCGCCTGCTTTCGCAGGCGGGGTTTTTTCGTACAGGGGTAAGGCTGGCTTACATCATGCCGCCCATGCCACCCATGCCGCCCATGTCTGGCATACCGCCACCAGCACCGCCGTCTTTCTTCGGTGCATCAGCTACCGCGGCTTCGGTGGTCAGGATCAGACCGCCGATCGACGATGCAGCTTGCAACGCGGAACGGGTGACCTTGGTCGGATCCAGGATACCCATTTCGATCATGTCGCCGTATTCGCCAGTCGCAGCGTTGTAACCGAAGTTACCTTTGCCGTTCTTGACTTCGTTGACCACAACGCTCGGCTCGTCACCGCTGTTGGCAGCGATCTGACGCAGCGGTGCTTCGATGGCACGACGCAGTACGGCGATACCCACGTCCTGGTCGGCGTTGTCGCCTTTCAGGTCGAGGATTGCTTCCAGAGCGCGGATCAGCGCAACGCCACCGCCAGGTACCACGCCTTCTTCAACGGCTGCACGGGTTGCGTGCAGGGCGTCTTCAACGCGGGCTTTTTTCTCTTTCATTTCTACTTCGGAACCAGCGCCAACCTTGATCACTGCAACGCCGCCGGACAGCTTGGCCAGACGCTCTTGCAGTTTTTCACGGTCGTAGTCCGAGGAAGTTTCGGCAACCTGAGCACGGATCTGAGCAATGCGGGACTCGATGTCGCCTGCTACGCCAGCACCGTCAACGATGATGGTGTTTTCCTTGGAGATGGTCACGCGCTTGGCGCTGCCCAGGTTTTCCAGGGTGGCTGCTTCCAGGCTCAGGCCGATCTCTTCGGAGATAACGGTACCGCCGGTCAGAACGGCGATGTCCTGCAGCATGGCCTTGCGGCGGTCGCCGAAGCCTGGAGCCTTGACGGCTGCGACTTTAACGATGCCACGCATGTTGTTCACGACCAGAGTCGCCAGGGCTTCGCCTTCAACGTCTTCGGAAACGATCAGCAGCGGACGGCCGGCTTTGGCAACGGCTTCCAGCACTGGCAGCATTTCGCGGATGTTCGAGATCTTTTTGTCGACCAGCAGAACCAGCGGGTTGTCCAGCTCGGCAACCATGGTTTCCGGCTTGTTGACGAAGTACGGGGACAGGTAGCCACGGTCGAACTGCATGCCTTCTACAACCGACAGTTCGTTTTCCAGGCCAGTGCCTTCTTCAACGGTGATCACGCCTTCTTTACCGACTTTTTCCATGGCTTCGGCAATGATGTCGCCGATGGAGTTGTCGGAGTTGGCCGAGATGGTGCCAACCTGAGCGATGGCCTTGGTGTCAGCGCATGGCTTGGACAGGTTTTTCAGCTCTTTGACGATGGCGATGGTCGCCTTGTCGATGCCGCGCTTCAGATCCATCGGGTTCATGCCGGCAGCGACGGCTTTCAGGCCTTCGTTGACGATCGACTGAGCCAGAACGGTAGCGGTGGTAGTACCGTCACCAGCGTCATCGTTGGCACGGGAGGCAACGTCTTTGACCAGCTGCGCGCCCATGTTTTCGAAACGGTCTTCCAGTTCGATTTCTTTGGCGACGGAAACGCCGTCCTTGGTGATGGTCGGAGCGCCGAAGCTCTTCTCGATGATCACGTTACGGCCTTTCGGGCCCAGGGTCGCTTTTACTGCGTCAGCCAGGACGTTGACGCCTTTGAGCATTTTCTTGCGGGCGGAATCGCCAAACAGAACTTCTTTAGCAGCCATGATCGATATTCCTTAAATACTTTGTAGTAGCGGAAAATGAACGGGGGTATCAGCCTTCGATAACAGCGAGGATTTCGTTCTCGCTCATTACCAGCAGGTCTTCGCCGTCGACTTTCACAGTGTTGCTGCCGGAGTAAGGACCGAACACAACCTTATCGCCCACTTTCACGGCCAGTGCGCGCACTTCACCGTTGTCCAGTACGCGGCCGGTGCCTACAGCGAGGATTTCGCCGCTGTTGGCTTTTTCAGCAGCCGAACCTGGCAGGACGATACCGCCAGCGGTTTTCTTTTCTTCTTCGCTGCGACGGATGACGACGCGGTCATGCAGAGGACGAAGCTTCATTGTCGATCTCTCCTAATTGTGGTTTTCATCGGCCGGTGTAGTCCCGGCGGGTTTAACAAAGTCCGGCGGTGCCGGGTGCGGTTCGTCAAGCGAACCGCGGAAGTCTGTCTGGCGTGTTCGCCAGAAACCTTGCGGTGACCGTTACATAAGGGCGCATAAGCTTATTACAAGGGCGAGGATCGAAAAAATTTCAGTTCGCTGCCCCACAAACGAACACGGCACCCGAAGGTGCCGTGTCGATGTGCGCATTACTTGGTATCGCGGTGTTCGAACTCGCCTTCGATCACGTTGGGCTCGCGGCCCAGCGGCTCGCGAGGTGCCGGGCCGCCACGGGTCTGGAGGTCATCGGCGAACGCTCGCTGACGCATGGCCTGCTCTTCGGCGCGCTGGCGCATTTTACCCGCCAGCAGGCGACGACTGAACGGCAGCAGCATGAACAGGCCGATCACATCGCTGATGAAACCGGGAAGAATCAACAGGCCGCCGGCCAATGCCAGCATCAGGCCTTCGAGCATGGTCTGGGCCGGCAGCTCGCCGCGGTTCAGGCTCTCACGGGCACGCAGGGCCGTGGCCAGGCCGGCGACGCGCAGCACGAACACACCGAACATCGAGCCGAGAATGATCAGCAGCAGGGCCGGGAAAAACCCGATCGACCCTGCCACCTTGACGAATACGAACAGCTCTAACACCGGGAACAGCAGAAAGAGCAACAAAAAAGGGCGCATCAAATGATTCCTCAACGCAAGAATGCCTTGCCAGTTCACCTTAGATGACGTCGCCGTTTCGTGAATTCAAGCATCGGCCACTTCATTTTTCGGCCAATGCTCGGCGTGGGCCAGAGAAACCAAGGCTTCGCGGACTTGTGTCGGCGTATTACAAGGCGCTTGAAACGGCAACCAGTACAGGCTCTGGCCAATGCGCAGATGCATGCCTTCGCTGTCGATACCGGCCATTTGCGCCGGTACGTTTTTCGGCAGTCCGGCCAGCTCGACGTAATGGGCAATGGCCTTGGCGTGGTCGGCGTTCATGTGCTCGACCATGCTCACTTCGGCCTTGCCGGCGAACGGGTTGGCCAGGGTCAGGTCGTTGACCCAATGAATGGCGCCAAAACCGCCGATGTAACGGTGGCGTACAGGCTTGAGCACCCAGAAATCGAAATCGTGGGCCTGGTGATAACCCTGCGACTCCGGGAAGTAGCGGTAGTAACGCTCGGAGGCGGCTTCGATGGCGGTTTCGTCTTCGAGCTGCTGCGCCTCAGCCAGGTAAGTCAGTCGACCAACGGCCTGGACATCTTCGGCGCCACGTTCGCCGACAAAGAGCGAGCACTTCGGATCTTTCTGCAGATTATGAGTGTGCTGGGCGATGCGGCTGATCAGGATCAGCGGCCGGCCCAGCTCGTCCAGGCAGTACGGAACCACGGAGCCGAACGGAAAACCGGGCATCGATTTGGAGTGCGTCGAGAGCACCCCACGGTATTCCTTGAGGAGCAATTCTCGTGCATGCTTAGCCGCTTCAACGCTCAATTTATGACTCCTTAAATAGAATCCGTCACAAAAACGGACGAGCTGCTGGTGAAAGTCCCAGCACGCCATCGGGACAGTTCTCATGTGCAGCCGGGCCACGTCAGGCGCAGATCGAGAGGCTCTCTACAAGGAAACACTCAGACCTGCTACCGGGGGCATGCGAATGCAACTCACTGACAAAGTAATCATTATCACGGGCGGTTGCCAGGGTTTAGGCCGCTCCATGGCCGAGTATTTCGCAGGCCTTGGCGCGAGACTCGCGCTGGTGGACCTGAACCAGGAAAAACTCGACGACGCCGTCGCGGCCTGCAAGGCCCAAGGTGTCGAGGCCCGCGCCTACCTGTGCAACGTGGCCAACGAAGAGCAAGTGACCCACATGGTCGCCCAGGTCGCTGAAGACTTCGGCGCGATCCATGGCTTGATCAACAACGCAGGGATCCTGCGCGACGGTCTGTTGCTCAAGGTCAAGGATGGCGAAATGACCAAGATGAGCCTGGCCCAGTGGCAGGCGGTCATCGACGTCAACCTGACCGGCGTGTTCCTGTGCACCCGTGAAGTCGCGGCGAAGATGGTCGAGCTGAACAACAGCGGCGCGATCATCAATATCTCGTCGATTTCCCGCGCCGGCAACGTCGGCCAGACCAACTACTCGGCGGCCAAGGCCGGTGTTGCGGCGGCGACCGTGACCTGGGCCAGGGAACTGGCGCGCTACGGCATTCGCGTCGCCGGCATTGCACCGGGCTTCATCGAAACCGAAATGACTCTGGGGATGAAACCTGAAGCGCTGGAGAAAATGACCACCGGTATTCCGCTCAAGCGTATGGGCAAACCTGAGGAAATCGCCCATTCGGCGGCTTACATCTTCGAGAACGACTATTACACCGGTCGGATTCTGGAGATGGATGGTGGGTTGCGGATCTAAAGCAAGATCAAAAGATCGCAGCCTGCGGCAGCTCCTACATGGAATTGATGTTCACCCTGTAGGAGCTGCCGCAGGCTGCGATCTTTTAACAGGCGACCGGGATCAATCGTCGCTGACGCTGATGTTCGGCATCGCCGGTGTCAACGCTTCCTGCAATACGATCCGTGCACCGACATGGCGAGCCAGTTCCTGGTAGACCATGGCGATCTGGCTGTCAGGCTCGGCGATCACCGTTGGCTTGCCGCCATCGGCCTGCTCGCGGATGACCATCGACAGCGGCAACGAGGCCAGCAGTTCGACGCCATACTGGTTGGCCAGTTTCACGCCACCGCCCTCACCGAACAGATGCTCGGCATGTCCGCAATTGGAGCAGATGTGCACGGCCATGTTTTCCACCACGCCCAGCACCGGAATGTTGACCTTGCGGAACATTTCCACGCCCTTGCGCGCGTCCAGCAATGCCAGGTCCTGCGGAGTGGTAACGATGACCGCACCGGCCACAGGCACTTTCTGCGCCAGGGTCAGCTGGATGTCACCGGTGCCTGGCGGCATGTCGATGACCAGGTAGTCCAGGTCGCCCCACGCAGTCTGCGTCACCAATTGCAGCAAGGCGCCGGAGACCATCGGACCACGCCAGACCATCGGTGTGTTGTCATCGGTGAGGAAGGCCATGGACATGACCTCGACACCATGGGACTTGAGCGGCACGAACCACTTCTGGTCCTTGACCTCTGGACGGGTGCGCTCAGGGATGCCGAACATGATGCCTTGGCTCGGACCGTAGATGTCCGCGTCGAGAATCCCGACCTTGGCGCCTTCGCGGGCCAGTGCCAACGCAAGGTTGGCCGCGGTGGTGGATTTACCCACGCCGCCCTTGCCGGACGCGACAGCCACCACGTTCTTGACGTTGGCCAGGCCCGGAATCTGTGCCTGAGCCTTGTGTGCGGCAATCACGCTGGTGATGTCGACCTTGGCACTGGCTACGCCATCCAGCCCCTGAATAGCCATTTCCAGCATTTGTGCCCAACCACTCTTGAACAGGCCGGCGGCGTATCCCAATTCAAGCTGAACGCTAACGCGGTCACCCTGGATCTCGATGTTGCGCACGCACCCGGCGCTGACCGGGTCCTGGTTCAGGTATGGGTCGGTGTATTGGCGAAGGACGGCTTCCACCGCTGCGCGATTGACGGCGCTCATGGGCAACTCCGAAAACAGGACTGGAAAAGATAACGGGTATCGTACCTGTTCTGATCGTTTGGCGGGATGCTCAAAAGATCGCAGCCTGCGGCAGCTCCTACAGATGTACGCCGATTCCCTGTAGGAGCTGCCGCAGGCTGCGATCTTTTCTGTCCGCACATCCAATGAAACAGGCTCACAAGGTGAAAAATATGCGCCAGCGCTTTATAGTGGCCGACCTCCGTTTCATCAAGTAGCCGAGCCCCATGTCCGAGCCACGCAAGATCCTCGTCACCAGCGCCCTGCCCTATGCCAATGGTTCGATTCACCTCGGCCATATGCTGGAATACATCCAGACCGATATGTGGGTGCGCTTCCAGAAGCACCGCGGCAATCAATGCATCTATGTCTGCGCCGACGACGCCCACGGTTCGGCGATCATGCTGCGCGCGGAAAAGGAAGGCATCACCCCGGAACAACTGATCGCCAACGTCCAGGCTGAACACAGCGCCGACTTTGCCGACTTTCTGGTGGATTTCGATAACTTCCACTCCACTCACGCCGAAGAAAACCGTGAGCTGTCGAGCCAGATCTACCTGAAGCTGCGTGACGCCGGGCACATCGCCACGCGCTCGATCACCCAGTACTTCGACCCGGAAAAGAAAATGTTCCTGGCCGACCGCTTCATCAAGGGCACCTGCCCGAAATGCGGCACCGAAGACCAGTACGGCGACAACTGCGAAAAATGCGGCGCGACTTACGCGCCAACCGACCTGAAGGATCCGAAGTCGGCAATCTCCGGCGCCACCCCGGTACTCAAGGATTCCCAGCACTTCTTCTTCAAGCTGCCAGACTTCCAGGCCATGCTGCAAACCTGGACCCGCAGCGGCACCCTGCAGGACGCCGTGGCCAACAAGATCGCCGAATGGCTGGACGCCGGCCTGCAACAGTGGGACATCTCCCGCGATGCGCCGTACTTTGGTTTTGAAATCCCCGACGAGCCGGGCAAATACTTCTACGTGTGGCTGGATGCGCCGATCGGCTACATGGCCAGCTTCAAGAACCTGTGCAACCGTACGCCGGAGCTGGACTTCGATGCGTTCTGGGGCAAGGACTCCACCGCCGAGCTGTACCATTTCATCGGCAAGGACATCGTCAACTTCCACGCCCTGTTCTGGCCAGCCATGCTCGAAGGCGCGGGCTACCGCAAGCCGACCGGGATCAACGTGCACGGCTACCTGACCGTCAACGGCCAGAAAATGTCCAAGTCCCGTGGCACCTTCATCAAGGCCCGCACTTACCTTGATCACCTGTCGCCGGAATACCTGCGCTACTACTACGCGGCCAAGCTGGGCCGTGGCGTAGACGACCTCGACCTGAACCTCGAGGACTTCGTGCAGAAGGTCAACTCCGACCTGGTGGGCAAGGTCGTCAACATCGCCAGCCGTTGCGCCGGTTTCATCAACAAGGGCAATGCCGGCGTGATGGTCGACACCAACGCCGCGCCTGAACTGACCGAAGCCTTCCTGGCCGCCGCGCCGAGCATCGCCGACGCCTATGAAGCCCGCGACTTCGCCCGCGCCATGCGCGAGATCATGGGCCTGGCCGACCGCGCCAACGCCTGGATCGCCGACAAGGCACCGTGGTCGCTGAACAAACAGGAAGGCAAGCAGGATGAAGTCCAGGCCATCTGCGCCACCGGCGTCAACCTGTTCCGCCAACTGGTGATCTTCCTCAAGCCTGTACTGCCGCTGCTGGCCGCCGACGCCGAGGCGTTCCTCAACGTCGCGCCGCTGACCTGGAACGACCACGCGACCTTGCTCAGCAATCACCAGTTGAACGAGTTCAAGCCGCTGATGACCCGCATTGACCCGGTCAAGGTACAAGCCATGACCGACGCCTCGAAGGAAGACCTGACCGCCAGCCAGACCGACACCGGCGCAGCCGCACCTGCCGGCAATGGCGAACTGGCCAAGGATCCGCTGTCGCCGGAAATCGAGTTCGACACCTTTGCCGCCGTCGACCTGCGAGTCGCTCTGATCGTCAAGGCCGAACACGTGGAAGGCGCCGACAAGCTGTTGCGCCTGACCCTCGACATCGGTGACGAGCAACGCAACGTGTTCTCCGGGATCAAGAGCGCTTACCCGGACCCGTCCAAGCTCAATGGTCGCCTGACCATGATGATCGCCAACCTCAAGCCACGGAAAATGAAGTTCGGCATCTCCGAAGGCATGGTGATGGCCGCCGGCCCTGGTGGCGAAGAAATCTACCTGCTCAGCCCTGACAGCGGCGCCAAGCCTGGTCAGCGCATCAAGTAAGGCCTGCGCAAAACCGATCCCACAGTCGTGCCTGGCGCGACTGTGGGATTTTCACGTCTGGCCCATACTGTCTTTCAGGTCTGGCTTCATCTCGTAGGAGTTATCCAGCATCGGATATGGACGATCATGACCGAAACACTGCTTACGCTCATCAGCGCCGCCTTGATCAACAACCTTGTGTTGCACTGGCCGCTGGGCGTCGATCCGCTGTTGGGCAGCCAGCGCCGTCAGGTCCATGCCTTGGGCATTGCGACGACGTGCCTGATGCTGGTCGTGGGCATGCTCGGCTACGCGCTCTATCACTGGCTGCTGGTGCCGCTGCAATTGACGCCGCTGCGTCTGTTTGTGTTTCTGCCATTGAGCGTGCTGCTGATCAGCCCGTTGCTGAAGTTGCTGGCGCGGTTGTTTTCGACACTGCCGTTTGAAGGCCTCTGGCCGTTGCTGCTGGGCAATGCCGGCGTGCTCGGCGTAGCCTTGCTCAATGCTCAGCAAGACAAGGGTTTCTTTCACGCCACAGCCTTGAGCCTCGGTGCAGGGCTGGGTTTCTGGCTGGTGTTGAGCCTGTTCGCTGATTTGCGTGAACGCACGGCCGACAACGATGTTCCCCTGCCCTTTCGCGGCTTGCCGATCGACCTGATTGGTGCCGGCCTGATCGCTGTGGCTTTTCTCGGATTCAGCGGACTGATCAAAACATGAGTCTGATTCAACTCATCGACGCACTCTTGCCGCAAACCCAATGCGGCAAATGCGGCCACCCCGGGTGCAAGCCGTACGCCGAAGGCATCGCCAGCGGTGAGCCGATCAACAAGTGTCCGCCCGGTGGCAACGAAACCATCGCGGCCCTGGCCGAGTTGCTGAAGGTGCCGCTGCTGGAACTGGACATCACTCGCGGCTCGGCACCTGCGCAGATCGCCTATATCCGCGAAGCCGAGTGTATTGGTTGCACCAAGTGCATTCAGGCCTGTCCGGTCGATGCCATTGTCGGTGCGGCCAAACTGATGCACACGGTGATCATCGATGAGTGCACCGGTTGCGATCTTTGCGTGGCACCGTGCCCGGTGGACTGCATCGAAATGCGCCCGCTGCCGCCGGACACGGTACTGCCCGTTGTCGGGGGCCTGGCCCTCACACCGCAAGCGCGGCAGGCCCGCACCCTCAAGCGCGATCACGCACGGCGCCGCTTCGAACAACGCAACGCGCGCTTGCAGCGCGAAGAACAACAGAAAATCGCCGAACGCCAGGCAAGGCAGCGAGCCGCGCAACCTGCCGAAGCGGCAGTCGATCCGGTGCAGGCTGCTCTCGAACGTGTCCGCGCACAGAAAGCTGCCAATGCCGATGCCGCGCTGAAAAAGGCGAAAATCGATGTGGCGATGAGTCGGGCGCAACTGCACAAATCGCTGAAGGCCTTCGGGCATCCACCGACCTTCGAACAGCAATCGCAGTTGATCGTCCTGCAACAGCAGTTCGAAGCCGCCGAACAAAACCTGGCGCAACTGGAAAGCATCGCCCCACCAGCCCCTGCGCCGACGGTCGCAGCGGTGTCGTCAAATGACGCCGATCTGAAACGGGCCAAGATCCAGTTGGCCATGCGCCGCGCCGAACTCAAGAAGGCTCAGGCCAGTGAAGCACCGGCGGAGCAAATCGAAGCCCTGGAGCGCGCACTCGGCGAAGCCGAACGCCAGGTGGACGCCCATGCCAGCCCTTGAAGCGATTGATGATCGCCTGCAACAGGCGATGAAACTGGTGCTGTTGGCCACGCTGCCGGGAATGCTGGTGGCGTTCTGGCTATACGGCTGGGGCGTGTTGATCAACCTGGTTCTGGCGGCCGCTGCTGCGCTGGCCGTCGAGGCCGCCGTCGTGCAATGGCGCAAGCGGCCGCTGCGACCAACCCTGAGTGACGGTAGCGCGTTGGTCAGTGCCACCTTGCTGACTTTGGCGCTACCACCTTACTGCCCATGGTGGCTGCCCCTCAGTGCTGCCGCTTTTGCCATGGTGTTTGGCAAGCACTTGTATGGCGGCGTCGGCTCGAATCCCTTCAACCCGGCGATGCTCGGTTTTGCTCTGGTGCTGGTGACCTTTCCCCAACCAATGACCCATTGGCCATCGTCCCATGGCATGGATCTGCTGAGTGGCCTGCAGCAAGTGTTCGGTGTCGGCCAAACGCCGGATGCATGGGTGCAGGCCACGGCACTGGACAGTCTGCGGATCAACAAAAGCCTGACCATGGATGAACTGTTTGCCGGCAACCCGGCATTCGGCCACTTTGGCGGCCGAGGGGTGGAATGGCTGAACCTGGCCTTTGTGGCGGGTGGAATGTTTCTCCTGCAACGAAAGGTGATCAGCTGGCATGCACCAGTCGGCATGCTGGCCAGCCTGTTCGTCATCAGCCTGCTGTGCTGGAACGGTTCGGGCTCCGACTCCCATGGTTCACCGCTGTTTCATCTGCTGAGCGGCGCGACCATGCTGGGGGCGTTCTTCATCATCACCGAACCGGTGTCCGGCGCCAGAAGCCCTGGCGCGCGACTGCTGTTCGGCGCTGGCGTCGGACTGCTGACTTATCTGATTCGTACCTGGGGCGGCTATCCGGACGGCATCGCCTTTGCCGTGCTGTTGATGAACCTGTGCGTGCCGGCACTGGAGCGGTTCGTGGCGGCCAGACAACAGCCGGAGGCACCATGAGCCGGACGTCAAGCATCGCGCTTCTGGTGCTTTTGACCGCACTGGGCCTTGGTGTGACGTACTTCGTGCAGCTCGGCAGCGCGCCGCGCATTGCAGCCGAACAGCGCCTGATCGACAGCCGTAATCTGCTGGACCTGATCCCGTCAGACAGCTACGACAATCAACCACTCGAACACCCCATAAATCTCGAAGCAACCGCCTTGGCCAACAGCACCTTGCTCGGGGGTTATCTGGCGACCAAAACCGATCAACCCGTCGCGGTATTGCTGCGCAGTCAAACCCTTGGCTACGCTGGTGCCATCGACCTGTTGATCGCTGTCGACGCCAATGGCAGGTTGCTGGGCGTCAAAACCCTCAAACAGTCGGAAACCCCAGGACTGGGTGCGCGGATCGCCGACTGGCCCAATACCTGGCTTCAGGTTTTTTCCGGCAAGTCTCGAACAGAACCGGGCGACAGTGGCTGGGCGTTGAAAAAGGATCAGGGGCAGTTCGATCAGATCGCTGGTGCGACTATCACCTCAAGGGCGGTGATCAATGCCGTCCACGATGCGTTGCGCTACTTCGATGAACACCGGCAACAACTGCTCGGAAACCCTGCCCATGGATAACTCATCGACTCCGCGCAACGCCTTGATGCTGACGCCGCTGATCGGCGCTACCGAGTCGCTGATGGCCGCACTTGGCCTGTGCCTGATGTTCATGGTGGTGACCCAGTTGTTCAGTCTGGCCATGGGCGCCCTGCGATCCCGACTGGTCCCGGCGACCCGCTTGCTGGCCAGCATCCTGTTGGCGGCCACGCTCATCAGTTGCGCGGAACTCATGGCACAGGCCTGGTCGCTACAGTGGCAGCAGCATCTGGGGTTTTATGGCGCCTTGATCGCCTTGCAATGCGTCGTACTCGAGCACACCGGGTTCTTTCAGAACGGCTGGCGCCAACGCCTGCGACTCAATGGCCTGTTTGCCACTCTGATGATCGCGCTGGGCCTGCTGCGCGAACTCATCGGCAACGGGACACTTGGAAGCCACTTGTCGTGGCTGACCGGCACAACGCAAGCTGACTGGCAAGGCTGGGTGCTGATGGCGGATGGCGGTCTGCGCCTGGCCACATTGGTCCCTGGCGGGTTCATTCTGCTCGGACTGCTGATCGCCGCCTGGCAGGCTTGGCGACCCAAGTCCACACATTGATCGTCTTCGAGGAAACGTACTGCCCATGAATGCCGCAAAACGTCTGGAAATTTTCCGCAGGCTGCACGAGGACAACCCGGAACCAAAGACCGAACTGGCCTATTCCTCACCGTTCGAATTGCTGATTGCCGTGATTCTCTCGGCGCAGTCGACCGATGTCGGCGTCAACAAGGCCACAGCCAAGCTGTTCCCGATCGCCAATACCCCGGCAGCGATCCATGCCCTGGGTGTCGAAGGACTGTCGGAGTACATCAAGACCATCGGCCTGTACAACAGCAAAGCGAAAAACGTGATCGAGACCTGCCGCTTGCTAGTCGAGCGCCACACCGGTGAAGTGCCACAAACGCGCGAAGAGCTTGAGGCGCTGCCCGGTGTCGGCCGCAAAACTGCGAATGTGGTACTCAATACGGCATTCCGTCAGCTGACCATGGCCGTCGACACGCATATTTTCCGGGTCAGCAACCGGACCGGCATTGCTCCTGGCAAGAATGTGGTGGAAGTCGAGAAAAAACTGATGAAATTCGTGCCCCGGGAGTACCTGCTCGACTCCCATCACTGGCTGATCCTTCACGGCCGCTATGTTTGCCTGGCTCGCAAGCCACGATGCGGAAGCTGCCGGATCGAGGACTTGTGCGAATACAAGCACAAAACCTCCGACGATTGAGGCGCTCTTGGGTTTTTTGATTTATCGATTGAAAAAATCTTTTTTACCCGCCGGGAGATTGTCGATATAAGGAGCGCCAAAGGCCTTCTTAGCCTGGAGTAACTAAATGAGTACTGGCAAAGAGCAATTGGACGTAGAAGACGACTTCACCACCGCCGACACCGATGACGCTGAGCCGGTGGTTGAAGTAGCGAAAACTAATCTGAGCAAACGCCGCACCATCGACAATCTGCTGGAGGAGCGCCGACTGCAAAAGCAATTGGCCGATTACGATTTTGACTTATGACACCTGAAAGCCTCCCGAAACGGAGGCTTTTTTTTAAGTGCCATACTCTCGCAGACGCCCCTTGTCGCACAGTTACGTCATCACACCAGACCATTGCGTTGTGCCAACTCGATCAAATCGACCAGAGACCTCGCATTCAGTTTGAGCAACAGGCGGGTCTTGTAAGTACTGACTGTTTTATTGCTGAGAAACATTCCATCGGCAATCTCTTTATTGGTCTTTCCTCGGGCCAACTGTTGCAGGACCATCATTTCCCGCCCCGACAATCGATCAACCATATCGGCCTCACTGGCGTTCCCCAAACTGCAACGCACGGTATGCAAGGCTTGATTAGGAAAGTAACTGTAGCCTGACAACACGGCCTTTATCGCACTGAGCAACTCCGTCAGGTCTTGTTGTTTGCAGACATAACCGGCCGCACCGGATTGCATGCAACGCATTGAAAAATGCCCCGGCGCCTGGGAAGTCAGGATCAGAACTTTCATCGGCATTGAGGTCGAAGACAAACGCGCGATGACTTCCAACCCGTCCAGCTTCGGAATCCCGATATCCAGAATGACAATATCCGGCATAAGTTCACGGGCTAGTTGCAGTGCATCCACACCATTATCGGTTTCTGCAATAACTTCGTAGCCATGACGTTCCATTAGCATACGTACCGCAAGACGAATGACGGGGTGATCATCCACGATCAGCACTTTATTCATGGGCAAGTCCAATTTTCGCTGTTCGAATTTTTAGAGCCCGCACAATAGCCTAGTCGTTTCACCCATGGCATGTCGTCCCTTCCGGCCACCCACACCAAGAGACATCCCCTACAAACAACACGGATTTCTCCTACAATAATCCCTCGAACGGAATGAGTTGAAAACTGTGTCAGCGTCAGTGTGTCGCACTTTCCAGCAGCTGCCTCTATCGATTTACGACCAAAATTTTCCGAGAGCCGGCCTGAACAGTCGCGCCCTGACAAACATAAGCCTCTACTCCTTCGTTAAAACGTAACTGATATTTTCGCACTCAACATTCACACCGGAAATATCACACACCAAGCATCCAATTACTCTTACAGCAAATAATATTTTTTGAGCAATCATTAAAGCACCACCAGCACTCAAAAAAATCGAAGAAAACACAACAACAACTACCACATCAAACCATTTTCATAAACCATTCAAGAAAAGACAATAGAGCATGAATATAGAACATGATAAAAAACGAATTAACAACCCGATGACAATTATCGCGATATTTGCAGCGCTCTCTGAAACTTCGGCAGCCGTTTCCCTACCCTTCCTTGACCAAGAGGAAAGAGAACTCTATGTCTGGTTTCTGATCAGCTTTCCGTTTTATTTACTTTTGCTTTTTTTCGCGACACTCAACTTCAACTACAAATCACTTTATGCGCCTTCCGACTTTGAAAAGGGCAAACACTTCATGAAGGTTATGGATGATGCCGGGCGGCCGGAAAAAAAAGCGTCCGGGAAGTCCTCTGGGAGTTCCGCTCTGGAAACGTCAACGAATGACCGGCAGTCAGCTCGGACGCCCTGCGGCGCACAGGACCCGCCAATGGAGATTGGCCTGCAAACCACCGTATTTGTTCAGCATCAACTTCAGTTACCGGAGTTTATAAAAGACCTGTACATCGTGGATGCACGCTGGATGAGCAAGGAGGTCGAGTTTGGAGCGCTGCTGGAAAAAATCCAGAGGCCACGGGAAAAGGAGGCGTACGTGATTCTGTTTGTCACTTGTGCCGTTTCGGAGGCTTTACTGAAAGCCAGTGCGCTTAAACATTCAAAGCAGACCAGGAAGCGCTGCGTCGCCTTTTATGTTGCCTACAATCTGGACTCGCACAGGTTGTCGGTCATTGATCAAGCCGGACAACCAGCAGACAACAACACGTAGAACAGGACAAACCATTGGCAGGAGAAAAACAGAAAATCATCAGCGAAAACGAAAACACCCGACAACGTAGTAACTGGCGTCACACCCCGTTTTCAGGTGCCTGACCTCGTCCTGGACGAGATCAGGCATCCATCACGATATCAAAGGTCTCAGAACAGCTTCCGGCCTTTGTTCGCTGCAATGCGCATGCGCAAGGCGTTGAGCTTGATGAAGCCCGCTGCATCCGCCTGGTTGTACGCGCCACCATCTTCTTCGAAGGTCGCGATATTGGCGTCAAACAGCGAGTCGTCGGACTTGCGGCCAGTGACGATCACATTGCCCTTGTACAGTTTCAGGCGCACAACGCCGTTCACGTTGACCTGGGACGCATCGATCATCTGTTGCAGCATCAGACGCTCAGGGCTCCACCAGTAGCCGGTGTAGATCAGGCTGGCGTACTTGGGCATCAGCTCGTCCTTGAGGTGAGCCACTTCGCGGTCCAGGGTGATCGATTCGATCGCACGGTGGGCACGCAGCATGATGGTGCCGCCCGGGGTTTCGTAGCAGCCACGGGACTTCATGCCCACGTAGCGGTTCTCGACGATGTCGAGACGGCCGATACCGTGTTCGCCACCGATACGGTTCAGGGTCGCCAGCACGGTGGCCGGAGTCATTTCGACGCCGTCCAGCGCGACGATGTCGCCGTTGCGGTAGGTCAGTTCCAGATACTGCGGCTTGTCGGGTGCGTTTTCCGGGGAAACGGTCCAGCGCCACATGTCTTCTTCGTGCTCGGTCCAGGTGTCTTCCAGCACGCCGCCTTCATAGGAGATGTGCAGCAGGTTGGCATCCATCGAGTACGGGGATTTCTTCTTGCCGTGACGCTCGATCGGAATCGCGTGCTTCGCGGCGTAATCCATCAGCTTTTCACGGGACAGCAGGTCCCATTCGCGCCACGGAGCGATCACTTTCACGCCAGGCTTCAAGGCGTACGCGCCCAATTCGAAACGAACCTGGTCGTTGCCCTTGCCGGTGGCGCCGTGGGAAATGGCGTCAGCGCCGGTTTCGTTGGCGATTTCGATCAGGCGCTTGGCGATCAGCGGACGAGCGATGGAAGTACCCAGCAGGTACTCGCCTTCGTAAACGGTGTTGGCGCGGAACATCGGGAAAACGAAATCGCGCACGAACTCCTCGCGCAAGTCGTCGATGTAGATCTCTTTCACGCCCATGGCCTGAGCCTTGGCGCGTGCAGGTTCGACCTCTTCGCCCTGACCCAGGTCAGCGGTGAAGGTCACCACTTCACAGTTATAAGTATCCTGCAGCCACTTGAGGATCACCGAAGTGTCCAGGCCGCCGGAATACGCCAGAACGACCTTGTTTACGTCCGCCATGCCATCACTCCACGGGGTTCTACGGAAAGCCGGGAAGTCTACCGCTCATACAGAATAATTTACAGTGGCGCGACAGCTTATGACGACGAAGCGACAGATTCTGTCGAGGGCGCGACGATGACCGCCGGGTCAGGAAGTTGCCGAAGTGGCCGCTTTCGTCGCTTGCGGGGCGACTTGTTCCACAGGTGCTCCGCGCTCCAGGCGTACCGCTACCCGTCGGTTCTTCGCGCGGTTGGCGTTGTTGGTATTAGGCGCCAACGGATAACGCTCACCATGGAAACGCACGGTGATTTGCGACTCCTGGATGCCGTTGGCCTTGAAGAACTCCATCACTGCCAGGGCCCGGCGCCGCGACAAGTCGCGGTTGGTCAGACGGTTGCCACTGTTGTCGGAGTGACCGTCGAGCTCGATGCGATTGACCGTCGGATCGGCCTTCATGTACTCCAGCATCACCTGCAGCTTGGCCTTCGCGGCGCCGTCGAGCTCGATTCCGCCGCCGGGGAAGCCGATTTCGGATTGTTTCACCTGCTCAAAGTTCTGCGGCAACAGTTTGGCCACGCAGCTTTGGTAATCGGCAAACGCCTTGGTGAACCTGACCGGCAGCAAGCGCACTTCCGACACCCGGCCATCCCCCGCGAAATGGCGAACCACCGGGCTGCGACCGTCCATCAGTCCGCTGATCAGGCGTCCGGCCTGAACCTGTGAACTGTTGAACACCACGTTGCCGCTGCCGATTCTCACCGTGCCCAGGTTGATATCGTTACGCCCCGGTTGCCACGGCGCGGCAGCGGCCAGCAGCGTCGCCGAGCCACCGCCAATCATCGGGTTGTAGGTTTTCAGACGAAACGTCGCCTGCTCGCCGGCACGACGCACGAACTCGCCCGAACCGAAGTCGGTAATCGGCTGAGTCATGCGGCATTCGAACTTGTCACCCTCGACCGTCCACTCAATGCTCTCCAGACGGGTCTGGAAAGTGAGCGCCATCGCGGGAAGGCTGGCAAACACACTGAGCAAGGCAAAAAAACGCTGGCGCACGGGAGGCTCCACTGGCTTCTACAACAAAAAGACCGACACACACATGTTTACGGCATACCCGTTGGATATCGGAAGCTTCGCGCAAAACTTGATAGCGAGTGCCTGCAAGAGTCTTTTCCGGTAGCATTCCCTTGAGTTTGACCCGCCTGGAATCCCCTCATGTCCGACCGCCTGACCCTGCTGCGTCCCGACGACTGGCATATTCATCTTCGCGATGGTGCCGTATTGACCAATACCGTCGCGGATGTCGCGCGCACCTTTGGCCGCGCCATCATCATGCCCAACCTGGTTCCACCGGTGCGCAACGCGGCCGAAGCCGACGGCTATCGCCAGCGGATTCTCGCTGCCCGCCCGGCCGGCAGCCTGTTCGAGCCACTGATGGTCCTGTACCTGACCGACCGCACCCAGCCTGAAGAAATTCGCGAGGCCAAGGCCAGCGGATTCATTCACGCCGCCAAGCTGTACCCGGCCGGCGCGACCACCAACTCGGACTCTGGCGTCACCAGCATCGACAAGATTTTCCCCGCACTCGAGGCCATGGCCGAAGTCGGGATGCCGTTGCTGGTTCACGGTGAAGTCACCCGTGGTGATGTCGACGTGTTCGACCGCGAAAAAATCTTCATCGATGAACACATGCGCCGTGTGGTCGAGCGCTTCCCGACCCTCAAAGTGGTCTTCGAGCACATCACCACCGCGGACGCCGTGCAGTTCGTCAACTCGGCTTCGGCCAACGTCGGCGCGACCATCACGGCTCACCACCTGCTGTACAACCGTAACCACATGCTGGTGGGCGGGATCCGGCCGCACTTCTATTGCCTGCCGATCCTCAAGCGCAATACCCACCAGGAAGCCCTGCTCGACGCCGCCACCAGCGGCAGCGAGAAGTTCTTCCTCGGCACCGACTCGGCGCCCCACGCCCAGCACGCCAAGGAAGCGGCCTGCGGTTGCGCCGGTTGCTACACCGCCTATGCGGCAATCGAGATGTATGCCGAAGCCTTCGAACAGCGCAATGCGCTGGACAAGCTCGAGGCCTTCGCCAGCCTCAACGGCCCGCGCTTCTACGGCCTGCCGGCCAACACCGATCGCATCACCCTGGTCCGCGAAGAATGGACCACCCCGACCAGCCTGCCATTTGGCGAGCTGACCGTTATCCCGCTGCGCGCCGGTGAAAAACTGCGCTGGCGCCTGCTGGAGGAACACGCGTGAGTGAAGACCATTTCGACGACGAACTGGAAGGCAATGGCGGCGGAGGCGGCCCTCGTCATCCAATGGCGGCCAGGTTCCGTGGTTACCTGCCGGTTGTCGTCGACGTAGAAACCGGTGGCTTCAATTCGGCCACCGACGCCCTTCTGGAGATCGCCGCGACCACCATCGCCATGGATGAAAAGGGTTTTGTTTATCCGGATCACACCTACTTCTTCCGTGTCGAGCCGTTCGAAGGCGCGAACATCGAAGCGGCGGCCCTGGAGTTCACCGGGATCAAGCTCGATCACCCGCTGCGCATGGCCGTGAGTGAAGAGTCTGCCCTGAACGATATCTTCCGCGGCGTGCGCAAAGCCCTCAAGGCCAATGGTTGCAAACGGGCGATCCTGGTCGGGCATAACAGCAGCTTCGACCTGGGCTTCCTGAATGCAGCGGTTGCGCGCCTGGACATGAAGCGCAATCCGTTCCATCCGTTCTCCAGTTTCGATACCGCAACGCTCGCGGGCCTGGCCTACGGCCAAACCGTGCTGGCCAAGGCGTGCCAGGCTGCGGACATCGATTTCGATGGCCGCGAGGCTCACTCGGCCCGTTACGACACCGAGAAGACCGCTGAGCTGTTCTGCGGCATCGTCAATCGCTGGAAGCAAATGGGCGGCTGGGAAGATTTCGACGATTGATGCTGTTGGCTCTTTGTGGGAGCGAGCCTGCTCGCGATGGACTAAAGAACACTGCGGGGTGTCAGGCTCCCAGCGTCATCGTTGACGACCATCGTCGGATCGCCGCCCGGAGCAAGCTCGCTCCTACAGTGGGCAAAAATCCCGCCCATAAAAAAACCGGCCTCGATGGCCGGTTTTTTTGTACCTGCTTTTTATAGCTGGAGCGTGCGCCTTACAGAGCGGCAGCGTGCTCGGTCAGGTAAGCCGCAACGCCTTCAGGCGAAGCGTTCATGCCTTTGTCGCCTTTTTTCCAGTTGGCAGGGCAGACTTCGCCGTGCTCTTCGTGGAATTGCAGAGCGTCGACCAGACGCAGCAGCTCTTCCATATTACGGCCCAGCGGCAGGTCGTTGATGATCTGCGAGCGGACAACGCCTTTGTCGTCGATCAGGAACGCGCCACGGAAAGCCACGCCGTCAGCGGACTGAACGTCGTAGGCCTTCATGATGTCCTGCTTGATGTCGGCAGCCATGGTGTAGCGAACCTGGCCGATACCGCCATTGTTCACTGGAGTGTTGCGCCATGCGTTGTGGGTGAAGTGCGAGTCGATCGAAACAGCGATCACTTCAACGTTGCGTGCCTTGAACTCAGACATGCGGTTGTCCAGAGCGATCAGCTCGGACGGGCAAACGAAGGTGAAGTCCAGTGGGTAGAAGAACACCAGGCCGTATTTGCCTTTGATCGCCGAGGACAGGGTGAAGCTGTCAACGATCTCGCCATTGCCGAGTACGGCCGGTACGGTGAAGTCAGGGGCTTGCTTGCCTACGAGTACGCTCATTGGATATCTCCTGGTGTAATAGCGTGAGAAACAGGGTTCGCATCAGCCTGCCACCCTGAGGCGACAGCCCTGTGACACGATCCCCGGTCGCAAAAGACCGGCCATCATACACCGCGTGTTTGAGCTGGCTTAGCTGTTTTTTCCCCGTACGATGAAATCCCCGACGGTTTTGCATCACCAATTTGCCAGGCAGACCGTTCGTCAGCCATACCCATTTATGACAAAAAGTGCCCTGAAACCACTTTGACAATCATTCTCGTTAACATTAAGATCCATCGCAATTGAGTCACAATCAGCGACGGACCTTCCTTATGTATGTTTGCCTCTGCACTGGCGTCACCGACGGTCAAATCCGCGATGCGATCTATGAAGGATGCTGCAGCTACAAGGAAGTCCGTGTGGCTACCGGCGTTGCCAGTCAATGCGGCAAATGTGCCTGCCTCGCCAAGGAAGTGGTCCGCGAGACCCTGACCAAACTGCAAACGGCCCAGGCTGCAATTCCCTTTCCAGCAGAATTTACCGCGGCCTAACTATCGAATATCAAAGAACCGGACATACGTCCGGTTTTTTTATGCCTCAAAATCAACTAGTTATGCTCTAGACGCGGAACACAAACATTCTTATTCAGATTAATTTTCATTTAAGTTTCAATAACTTAGGTTTGACACCCTTAAATACGCGGCTCAGACTCTGCCCTATTGACAGCTAATAAAGGGCAGGACCCCATCATGAAAGGCGACGTTACAGTCATCCAGCATCTCAACAAGATCCTCGCCAATGAGCTGGTCGCGATCAATCAATACTTCCTGCATGCGCGCATGTATGAAGATTGGGGCCTGAACAAGCTCGGCAAGCACGAGTACCACGAATCCATCGACGAGATGAAGCACGCGGACAAGCTGATCAAGCGGATCCTGTTCCTTGAAGGCCTGCCGAACGTCCAGGACCTGGGCAAGCTGCACATCGGCGAGCACACCAAGGAAATGCTGGAGTGCGATCTGCGTATCGAACGCACCGGTCACGCTGACCTCAAGGTGGCTATCGCTCATTGCGAAACAGTCGGCGACTTCGGTAGCCGTGAGCTGCTTGAAGATATCCTCGAGTCCGAAGAAGAACATATCGACTGGCTGGAAACCCAGTTGGGCCTGATCGATAAAATCGGACTCGAGAACTATCTGCAATCGCAGATGGGCGAAGAGTAGGAGCTGCCGCAGGCTGCGATCCTGGGGATTGCAGCGGCAACTTTGCAGTAACTATCCAGACACAATAAAAAGCCCCGCACTCTTTCGAGTAGCGGGGCTTTTTATTTGCCGAAGATCAAAAGATCGTCCGAACGCGGCCCGAGCCTGCGGCAGCTCCTACAGGGGAGCCAAGCGAATCAGGCTTCGGTCTTTGGAGCAGCTGCCTTGGCGGCGGCGTCCTTGATCAGGCTCTGCAGCGAACCGTCAGCAGCCATTTCAGTCATGATGTCGCTACCGCCGACCAGCTCACCGGCGACCCACAGCTGTGGGAAGGTTGGCCAGTTGGCGTATTTTGGCAGGTTGGCGCGGATTTCCGGGTTCTGCAGGATGTCCACGTACGCAAACTTTTCGCCACACGCCATCACGGCCTGCGCGGCTTTCGCGGAGAAGCCGCACTGCGGGGCATTCGGCGAGCCTTTCATGTAAAGCAGAATGGTGTTGTTGGCAATCTGCTCTTTAATCGTTTCGATGATATCCATGGAGCACCTCGGCTGAACTTTCCGACTCATGGGTCGGCACGGTGGCGCATTGTAACGGAAAGCCGAGCGCGCTGCTCGGTCTCTCCGTCAGACTGACTCAAGCTGCGGCCACGGTCACCGGTACGCCATTGAGCGCGGCATTTCCCGACAGTTCGTCAAGCCGGCATTCGTCGGTCAGGTCGTTGGCGCTTGAGCCCGGCTGACTGCTGGCAATCGACATTTGCACGCCCGGCCGCGCGTGACCCCAGCCGTGAGGGAGGCTGACCACGCCTTTCATCATGTCCAGACTGCCAAGCACTTCGACCTCAATTACCCCCACCCGCGAGCTGACCCGCACACGTTGCCCGTCACTGAGCCCGCGACTGGCCAGGTCGTCCGGATGCATCAGCAACTGGTGACGTGGTTTGCCCTTCACCAACCGATGATAGTTATGCATCCATGAGTTGTTGCTGCGTACATGCCGGCGGCCAATCATCAACAACTCGTCGGCGGCCGGCGCCTGCAAGGCTGCGAAGCGCGTCAGGTCAGCGAGAATCGCGGCCGGCGCGGCCTGGATGCGTTGATTGGCAGTCTTCAGGCGGGGTGCCAGGTTAGGCTTGAGAGCGCCCAGGTCGACGCCATGGGGATGATCGAACAAAGTCGCCAGCGAAAGTTTGTGCTCTGACGTGTCGCCGTACATCCCCATGCGCAGACCGCGATCGATCATTTGTGCGGGGGCGATGGTGGGTTTCAACTCTTTACCGGTCCTGGCGGCAAATGTCTTGGCCAGGCCGACGAAGATCTCCCAGTCGTGCAATGCACCTTCGGGCTTGGAGAGGATGGCGCGGTTGAAGCGGCTGACGTTGCGCACCGCAAACAGGTTGAACGTGGTGTCGTAATGGTCGTTTTCCAGCGCCGATGTGGACGGCAGGATCAAGTCGGCGTAACGCGTGGTTTCATTGATGTACAGGTCGATACTGACCATGAACTCCAACCCGTCCAGCGCCTGCTCGAGCTTTCGGCCATTGGGCGTGGACAGCACCGGATTGCCTGCCACAGTGATCAACGCCCGGACTTGCCCCTCCCCTTCGGTGAGCATCTCTTCGGCCAGCGCCGAGACAGGTAGTTCTCCGGCGTATTCCGGGCGCCCGGAAACCCGGCTCTGCCACAGATTGAAATGCCCGCCCGAAGTCGTCGCCACCAGATCCACCGCTGGCTCGGTGCACAAGGCACCACCCACGCGATCGAGATTGCCGGTGACCAGATTGATCAACTGCACCACCCAGTGGCACAGCGTACCGAAGGCCTGGGTCGAAACGCCCATGCGGCCATAGCAGACTGCACTCGGTGCCGCGGCGAAGTCCCGCGCCAACTGGCGGATCTGTTCGGCCGGTACGGCGCACAACGGACTCATGGCCTCGGCAGTGAACGGCGCGACGGCCTCGCGCACGTCCTCCAGGCCGTCCACCGGCAGATGGCTGTCGCGGGTCAGACCTTCAGCGAACAAGGTATTGAGCATGCCGAACAACAGCGCGGCATCACCACCCGGGCGCACAAACAGATGCTGATCGGCAATCGCCGCCGTCTCACTACGGCGCGGATCGACCACCACCACTTTGCCGCCCCGGGCCTGTATCGCCTTCAAGCGTTTTTCCACATCTGGCACGGTCATGATGCTGCCGTTTGAAGCCAGCGGGTTGCCACCCAGGATCAGCATGAAATCGGTGTGATCGATGTCCGGGATCGGCAGCAACAGACCGTGGCCGTACATCAAATGACTGGTCAGGTGATGGGGCAATTGATCGACCGAAGTGGCGGAAAACCGGTTGCGGGTTTTCAGCAGTCCGAGGAAGTAATTGCTGTGGGTCATCAGCCCGTAATTGTGCACGCTCGGATTGCCCTGATAGACCGCCACGGCGTTTTGCCCGTGACGCTCCTGAATGGCGGCGAGGCGTTCGGCGACCAGATTGAATGCCGCCTCCCATTCGATGGGCTGCCATTCATTGCCTACTCGCAGCATCGGCTGATGCAAACGATCCGGATCGTTCTGAATGTCTTGCAGGGCCACGGCCTTGGGGCAGATGTGCCCACGGCTGAACGTATCCTGGGGGTCGCCCTTGATCGAAGTGATCTGGACGTTACCGCCTTCGACCTCAGTGGTTTCGATGGTCAGGCCACAGATGGCTTCGCACAAATGGCACGCACGGTGATGGAGAGTCTTGGTCATGGCCAGTCTCTGTCTTGTTTTTGGCGGGCAACGTTGGCCGCGGAAACAAAACTATGGCGCCAGACCCAACACTGCGCCAGCGACGTTCGTCTTGTGAATCGAGGGTTATCAGGCCAGCCGATGGCCGCCGGAGTTCAGTTCGAGGGCAGCTTGGACGGCGCCAGCAAGTGGATTTCCTGAAGGGCATAATTGGCCCGTGGGGGTCCCGCACGCCGCTCAGTTCGTCGATCCGGCGCCGGTGTTCGTCGAGCCCGGCGCTGATGAATGACAGGTCAGAAACCGACTGTCAGCGCACCATTGCCGCCCAGCCTGATTGCCAAGCCCCGAGAGGCCGGTGTACAAATGAGGCGCTGCTATCAGGAAACAGGCTTCAAAAGCGCTACCTCGGTAAACCCGTAGCACCTCTGAAACTCCCTAAAAACTGTAGCCCTATTGGTAAGACGCGACATTTAATTATAAGATCGCGCCTTCCCCTATTTCGTCGCCCCGTGCGGCTTACGCCGCAGGTCTCGCCCGTTGTTCCGTTAAACAAGGCTTTGAGCATCTGCGGTTTGTAGCAAAAGGTAGTCAATGATGAGCGCAAGGCACTTTCTCTCCCTGATGGATTGCACGCCCGAAGAGCTGGTCAGCGTGATCCGTCGAGGCGTTGAGCTCAAGGACCTGCGTAACCGCGGCGTACTGTTCGAGCCTCTGAAAAACCGCGTCCTGGGGATGATTTTCGAGAAATCCTCGACCCGCACCCGGATCTCCTTCGAGGCCGGCATGATCCAGCTCGGCGGCCAGGCGATCTTTCTGTCGCCACGTGACACCCAGTTGGGTCGTGGCGAGCCGATCGGCGACTGCGCCATCGTCATGTCGAGCATGCTCGACGCAGTGATGATCCGTACCTTTGCCCACAGCAACCTGACCGAATTCGCCGCCAACTCCCGCGTACCGGTAATCAACGGCCTGTCCGATGACCTGCATCCGTGCCAGTTGCTGGCGGACATGCAGACCTTCCTCGAACACCGCGGCTCCATCCAGGGCAAGACCGTGGCCTGGATCGGCGACGGCAACAATATGTGCAACAGTTATATAGAAGCGGCGATCCAGTTCGACTTCCAGTTGCGCGTGGCCTGCCCGGAAGGCTACGAGCCCAATCCTGAATTCGTGGCCAAAGCCGGCGATCGGGTCACCATCGTTCGCGACCCGAAAGAAGCCGTGCGCGGTGCACACCTGGTGAGCACCGACGTCTGGACCTCCATGGGTCAGGAAGAAGAAACCGCCAAGCGTCTGAAGCTGTTCGCACCGTACCAGGTCAACCGCGCCCTGCTTGACCTGGCCGCTGAAGACGTACTGTTCATGCATTGCCTGCCGGCGCACCGCGGCGAAGAAATCAGCGTCGACCTGCTCGACGACAAACGTTCGGTGGCCTGGGATCAAGCCGAAAACCGCCTGCACGCGCAAAAGGCCTTGCTCGAGTTTCTCGTCGAACCGGCGTACCACCACGCATGAGCCAGCCTTTACTGCTTAACCTGCGCAACCTCGCCTGCGGCTATCAGGACCAGCGTGTAGTACAGAACCTGAACCTGCATCTGAACGCTGGTGACATCGGTTGCCTGCTCGGCTCTTCGGGCTGCGGCAAGACCACCACACTACGGGCGATTGCCGGCTTTGAACCGATACATGAAGGCGAAATCCAGCTGGCGGGCGAAACCATCTCCAGCGCCGGCTTCACCCTTGCTCCGGAGAAACGTCGCATTGGCATGGTGTTCCAGGACTACGCGCTGTTTCCGCATTTGAGCGTGGCCGACAACATCGCCTTCGGCATTCGCAAGCATCCGCAAATGGATCGCGTTACCGAAGAACTGCTGGAACTGGTCAACCTGAAGAACCTCGGCAAGCGCTTCCCCCACGAACTTTCAGGTGGCCAGCAGCAACGTGTCGCCCTGGCCCGCGCACTGGCGCCGGATCCGCAATTGCTGTTGCTCGACGAGCCGTTCTCCAACCTCGATGGTGAATTGCGCCGCAAGCTCAGCCACGAAGTACGCGACATCCTCAAGGCCCGAGGCACCAGCGCGATTCTGGTGACTCACGACCAGGAAGAAGCCTTCGCAGTCAGTGACCACATTGGCGTGTTCAAGGAAGGTCGCCTGGAACAGTGGGATACGCCCTACAACCTGTATCACGAACCGCTGACACCCTTCGTGGCGAGTTTCATCGGCCAGGGCTATTTCATTCGCGGTCAGTTGAGCAGCCCGGAATCGGTGCAAACCGAGCTCGGCGAATTGCGCGGCAACCGGGCCTACACCTGGCCGGTAGGGGGTGCGGTTGATGTGCTGCTGCGCCCGGACGATATCGTCTACGCGCCGGATAGCGCACTGAAGGCGCGAATCGCCGGCAAGACGTTCCTGGGTGCGTCGACCCTGTATCGCTTGCAGCTGCCGACAGGCGCACAGCTGGAATCGATCTTCCCGAGCCATGTCGATCGCCAGGTTGGGGCGGATGTGGGTATTCGTGTCGCGGCTGAACACCTGGTGCTGTTCCAGGCGTCCGGCAGCACGGCGGCGCAGATTCCTGCTGTTGAATCAGGTGTCCGGCGTTACAGCGCCGCTAGCTGATACACAAAAACCCTGTAGGAGCGAGCTTGCTCGCGAAAAACGTCTGGATAACGCGTTCCTTCCGGTTGCACGCGTTATCGTTGTCGTCCATCGCGAGCAAGCTCGCTCCTACATTGGATTTGCGTTAACCCAACATCAGCGTTCCGCTTGCTACGAGCGTCGCATTCCCGCCGATCTTCACCCGATCGCCTTCCAGTCGACAGAACAATTCCCCACCCCGCGCCGAACGCTGAAAAGCCGTCAGGCTCGACTTGCCCAAATGCTTTGACCAGTACGGAATCAGAAGGCAATGGGTCGATCCGGTCACCGGGTCTTCATTGATGCCGATTGCCGGGGCGAAATAGCGGGAAACGAAATCGTGCTGCTCGCCCCGCGCGGTCACGATGGCGCCCAACCATGGCAGTTTCGCCAGGGCCACCATGTCCGGCTTGCAGTCGAGCACGGCTTGCTCGGACTCCAGCACCACAAACAGTTCATTCGAACCCAGTACCTCAACAGCCTTCACACCCAGTGCACGCTCGATTTCCGAGACCGCGTTCACCGGTGACGCAGTGATCGCCGGGAAGTCCAGCCACAGGCCTGCGCCCTCCCGCGTCACGCTCAACGGGCCGGACTTACAGGTGAAGTCCAGTCGCTCGACAGGCTCTTTATAGATCTCAAACAGCACATAGGCGCTAGCCAGCGTCGCGTGACCACACAATGGCACCTCGGTGGTCGGCGTAAACCAGCGGATGTGCCAGCCCTGCCCTTCGCGCACGACAAACGCCGTTTCGGCGAGGTTGTGCTCGGCGGCAATCTTTTGCATCAACTCATCGGCGAGCCAGGTATCGAGCCGATAGACCATCGCCGGGTTACCACTGAACGGCTGATTGCTGAACGCGTCGACCTGATGAAACTCAAGCTGCATAACCTTCTCCCTTGGTTTGTCCGCTGAGCATGCAGCGCCGGCCGAACGAGCGCCAGTGACAGAGCGGGCAGATTTTCACCATACAGCGCTCACACCCGACCGATATCGGCAAATTTCGCCTGGGTGTGCTCGGCCAGCACGGCCGGTGCCAGTTCGACTTCCAGTCCACGTCGACCCGCACTGACAAAAATACTGGCGAAGGACTGGGCTGAATTATCGATGAATGTGCGCAAGCGCTTTTTCTGCCCCAGCGGACTGATCCCGCCCAATAGATAGCCAGTAGAGCGTTGCGCTGCCGCCGGGTCGGCCATTTCGACCTTTTTCACGCCCGCGGCGTGGGCCAGCCCTTTCAAGTCCAGGCTGCCGACAACCGGCACCACGGCCACCAGCAACTCGCCCTTTTCGCTGGCCGCCAGCAAAGTCTTGAACACCTGCGCCGGATCGAGCCCGAGTTTTTCCGCCGCTTCCAACCCGTAGGAGGCGGCCTTCGGGTCATGTTCGTAACTGTGTACGCGATGTTCGGCCCGAACCTTTTTCAACAAATCCAATGCGGGGGTCATGACAGCTCCAGACTGGGCGGCAGAAGAAAAATACTGCGCCCGATTCTAGGACATTGATCGTTAAAAGGCTCTACGGCGGCGCATCCATAACGCCATCGCCTGGCCATCCCATTGCGCAATGACTCATTCATTCATGCAACGAATAGTTTTTTTGTGACCGATGGTTCACTTTCGACCTTTGACATCAGCGTTTCTTGTCTATATTTTTTCGTTTCTGAAACTGTACGAAACGTCCTACCGCTGCACCCAGCAGTAAACCGCGACCAGGATGGGGATCCTGCCTCGGCGAAAACCGCGCTCCGACCATGATGGGAAAAGCGCCAGACAACAAAAAAAATTGAGGTTTCAATGACAACTGCTTTACAACAACCGTCGCTCTCGAGCCAATGCATGGCCGAGTTTCTGGGTACAGCGCTGCTGATCTTTTTTGGTACAGGCTGTGTTGCCGCGCTCAAGGTCGCGGGTGCCAGTTTTGGCTTGTGGGAAATCAGCGTTATCTGGGGCGTCGGCGTCAGCATGGCGATCTACCTTACCGCCGGGGTTTCCGGGGCTCATCTGAACCCTGCCGTCAGTATTGCCCTGAGCATTTTCGCGGACTTCGAAAAGCGTAAATTGCCTTTCTACGTACTCGCCCAAGTGGCGGGTGCCTTCTGTGGAGCGCTGTTGGTCTACACGCTCTACAGCAATCTATTCTTCGAATTCGAACAAACGCACCACATGGTTCGCGGCACTCAAGCCAGCCTTGAGTTGGCCTCCGTGTTCTCCACCTTCCCGAATCCTGTGCTGACCACCGCCCAGGCATTTCTGGTCGAGGTGATCATTACAGCCATCCTGATGGGCGTGATCATGTCCCTGACCGATGACAACAATGGCCTGCCAAAAGGCCCGTTGGCACCGCTGCTGATCGGCCTGCTGATTGCGGTGATCGGCAGTTCGATGGGACCGCTGACCGGTTTTGCCATGAACCCTGCGCGGGACTTCGGTCCTAAACTGATGACTTTCTTCGCTGGCTGGGGTGAAATTTCCTTCACCGGCGGACGCGATATTCCGTATTTCCTGATTCCTGTTTTTGCACCGATTGTCGGTGCCTGCCTCGGCGCCGCCGCCTATCGCGGGCTGATTGCCCGCCATCTGCACGGCGCTGTACCTGCTACAAAGGATGCAACAGCTGCCATTGACGGCAAACCCAGAACTTCTTGATACCGTTGGCGCGTGCCCCTGCCCTTTGATCACGCGCCAGACCTCACTCCCTTATTTCGTCCAAGGCAATCGACATGACCGACACACAGAATAAGAACTACATCATTGCCCTCGATCAGGGTACGACCAGCTCCCGCGCGATCATTTTCGACCGCGACGCGAACGTGGTCTGCACCGCCCAACGGGAGTTCGCTCAGCATTACCCGCAAGCCGGCTGGGTTGAGCACGATCCGATGGAGATCTTCGCCACCCAGAGCGCAGTGATGGTCGAGGCCCTTGCACAAGCCGGCCTGCACCATGACCAGGTAGCAGCCATCGGCATCACCAACCAGCGCGAAACCACCGTGGTCTGGGACAAGAACACCGGCCGCCCGATCTACAACGCAATCGTCTGGCAGTGCCGACGCAGCACCGAGATCTGCCAGCAACTGAAGCGCGATGGCCACGAGCAATACATCAGCGACACCACAGGCCTGGTCACCGACCCGTATTTCTCCGGCACCAAGCTCAAGTGGATCCTCGACAACGTCGAAGGCAGCCGCGAACGCGCGCGCAACGGTGAGCTGCTGTTCGGCACCGTCGACAGCTGGTTGATCTGGAAATTTACCGGCGGCAAGGTGCATGTCACCGACTACACCAACGCTTCGCGCACCATGCTCTTCAACATCCACACCCTGGAGTGGGACGCGAAGATGCTGGAAGTCCTCGACATCCCGCGTGAGATGCTCCCGCAAGTCAAATCGTCGTCCGAGATCTACGGCCACACCAAAAGCGGCATCGCCATCGGCGGCATTGCCGGTGACCAGCAAGCCGCTCTGTTCGGCCAGATGTGTGTCGAGCCAGGCCAGGCGAAAAACACCTACGGCACTGGCTGCTTCTTGCTGATGAACACTGGCGACAAAGCCGTGAAATCCCGACACGGCATGCTGACCACCATCGCCTGCGGCCCGCGTGGCGAGGTGGCCTATGCCCTGGAAGGTGCGGTGTTCAACGGCGGCTCCACCGTGCAATGGCTGCGTGACGAACTGAAGATCATCAACGACGCCCACGACACCGAATACTTCGCCAACAAGGTCAAGGACAGCAACGGCGTGTACCTGGTGCCGGCCTTCACCGGACTTGGCGCACCGTACTGGGACCCGTACGCCCGTGGTGCATTGTTCGGACTGACCCGCGGCGTACGCGTGGATCACATCATTCGGGCCGCGCTGGAATCGATTGCCTACCAGACCCGTGACGTGCTGGACGCCATGCAGCAAGACTCTGGGGAGCGTCTGAAAGCTCTGCGCGTGGACGGCGGTGCAGTGGCCAACAATTTCCTCATGCAGTTCCAGGCCGACATCCTCGGCACGCAGGTCGAGCGCCCGCAAATGCGCGAAACCACGGCGCTGGGTGCGGCTTACCTGGCAGGCCTGGCCTGTGGCTTCTGGGGCAGCCTGGAAGAGTTGCGTGGCAAGGCTGTGATCGAGCGCCAGTTCGAGCCGACGCTGGACGAAGCCGCGAAGGAAAAACTCTACGCAGGGTGGAAAAAAGCGGTCAGCCGTACTCGCAATTGGGCAGCTGAAGACGAGGCTGAATAAACCGGGATACGGGCTCGTATCTGTATGTAACTGGTCGGGAGCGGATTCCTGCGGCATCATGGGCAAATTTTGCACGGCAGCCCAAAGGACGCCCAATGAATCTGCCTCCCCGTCAGCAGCAAATCCTCGAACTGGTCCGCGAACGCGGCTATGTCAGTATCGAGGAAATGGCCACGTTGTTCGTTGTTACCCCGCAGACCATCCGCCGCGACATCAATCAGCTCGCGGAAGCCAATTTGTTGCGTCGCTACCACGGCGGCGCGGCTTACGACTCCAGCGTTGAAAACACCGCCTACGCCATGCGCGCCGATCAGATGCGCGACGAGAAACAGCGTATCGGCGAAGCCATTGCCGCGCAGATTCCCGACCATGCCTCGTTGTTCATCAACATCGGCACGACCACCGAATCCATTGCCCGGGCACTGCTCAACCACAGTCACCTGAAAATCATCACCAACAACCTGCATGTGGCTTCGATGCTCAGCGCCAAGGACGACTTCGACGTGCTGCTGACCGGTGGCAACGTACGGCGCGACGGCGGTGTGGTCGGTCAGGCCAGTGTCGATTTCATCAATCAGTTCAAGGTCGACTTCGCCCTGGTGGGCATCAGCGGCATCGATGAAGACGGCAGCCTGCTGGACTTCGACTATCAGGAAGTGCGGGTATCCCAGGCGATCATCGCCAATGCCCGGCAAGTGATCCTCGCGGCCGACTCCAGCAAATTCGGACGCAACGCCATGATTCGCCTGGGGCCGATCAGCCTCGTCGATTGCCTGGTCACCGATCAGCAGCCTTCCCCGGCGCTGGCGCAACTGCTGAACCAGCACAAGGTTCGGCTGGAAGTCGTTTAAACCCTTTCCAGTCTTAAAAGATCGCCCGAGCGCGATCTTTTGCTTTTATGTTCGTAAATTTTCCTTTAACGGCCCTTCGATGAGTATTTTCAATCGAAGCTGGCTGGCTGTGCGCGTCTTTATGGGCTAGTATTTTCGCAAATGAACATTAATGTTCGAATTCAAATACAGAACATCAAAGAACTCCGAGGCCGAGCCGATGCCCACTTCCACCTTGCCCACGCCCCCTCTCGCCGAGGTTTACGATATCGCCGTCATCGGTGGCGGGATCAATGGCGTGGGGATCGCAGCGGATGCCGCCGGTCGCGGTCTCTCGGTGTTCCTTTGCGAAAAGGATGACCTGGCCAGCCATACCTCGTCGGCCAGCAGCAAGCTGATTCACGGTGGCCTGCGCTACCTCGAGCATTACGAATTCCGCCTGGTGCGTGAAGCCTTGGCCGAACGTGAAGTACTGCTGGCCAAGGCTCCGCACATCGTCAAGCAAATGCGTTTCGTGTTGCCGCACCGCCCGCACCTGCGCCCGGCGTGGATGATTCGCGCCGGTCTGTTTCTCTATGACAACCTGGGCAAGCGCGAGCAACTGCAAGGTTCGAAAAGCCTGAAGTTCGGCCCTGACAACGCACTGAAAAGCGAGATCACCAAGGGCTTCGAATACTCCGATTGCTGGGTGGATGACGCGCGCCTGGTGGTGTTGAACGCCATGGCCGCCCGGGAAAACGGCGCCCACGTTCACACCCAGACCCGCTGCGTCAGCGCGCGTCGCACCAAGGGCCTGTGGCACCTGCACCTGGAGCGTGCCGATGGCAGTCTGTTTTCGATCCGCGCCAAGGCATTGGTCAATGCGGCCGGGCCATGGGTCGCCAAGTTCATTCGCGATGACTTGAAGATGGAATCGCCATACGGCATCCGCCTGATCCAGGGCAGCCATCTGATCGTGCCGAAACTATACGAAGGCGAACACGCGCACATCCTGCAGAACGAAGATCAGCGCATCGTGTTCACCATTCCGTACCTGAATCACTTCACCCTGATCGGCACCACCGACCGCGAGTACACCGGCGATCCGGCGAAAGTGGCAATTACCGATGGCGAAACCGATTACCTGCTGAACGTGGTCAATGCCCATTTCAAAAAGCAGATCAGCCGCGACGACATCCTGCACAGCTATTCCGGTGTGCGCCCGCTGTGCAACGACGAATCCGACAACCCGTCGGCCGTGACCCGCGATTACACCCTGGCGCTGTCTGGCACAGGCGAAGAGGCTCCGTTGCTGTCGGTGTTCGGCGGCAAGCTCACCACCTATCGCAAACTGGCCGAGTCGGCGCTGGCGCAACTGGCACCGTATTTCAAACACATCAAGCCAAGCTGGACCGCCAGCGCCACGCTGCCGGGCGGTGAAGACATGACCACCCCGCAAGCCTTGAGCTCGCGTATCCGCGACAAATTCGACTGGGTACCGAGCGAGATCGCTCGCCGCTGGGCCACCACCTACGGCAGCCGTACCTGGCGTATGCTCGAAGGCGTACAGGACCTCAGCGATATGGGCGAGCACATCGGCGGCGGTCTCTACACCCGCGAAGTCGACTATCTGTGCAACGAAGAATGGGCCACCAGCGCCCACGACATCCTCTGGCGTCGCAGCAAGCTCGGTTTGTTCACGACGGCGGCCGAACAGGAAAAGCTCAAGGATTACTTGAACCAGGTCGAACAGAACCGCAGCAAGATCGAAGCGGCCTGATCGGTCACCGGCATAAACAAAAGCCCCTGAATCTCGCGATTCAGGGGCTTTTTCGTATCGATGGATTTCAGTCGCGCAAATCCGATTCATGAATCGGCTGCTCACGGTGAGTCGCCCGCTGATACTGCGCCGGCCACACGGCCTTGTGCCCGCCCAGATCGTCATCTGCATGCAACGCCCAGTAGGGATCGCGCAACAACTCACGGGCCAGGAAGATGATGTCCGCCTGACAGGTGCGCAGGATGTGCTCGGCCTGGGCCGGCTCGGTGATCATGCCAACCGTGCCGGTGGCCATGCCCGACTCCTTGCGTACACGCTCGGCGAAGCGGGTCTGGTAACCCGGTCCTGTGGGAATCTCCGCATTCACCGCCGTCCCGCCCGACGAGACGTCGATCAGGTCGACCCCCAGGGCTTTGAGGCGGCGTGCCAGTTCCACCGTTTCATCGGGGTTCCAGCCATCTTCCACCCAGTCGGTGGCCGAGACCCGGACAAACACCGGCAACTCTTCAGGCCACACCGCACGCACCGCTTCGGTGACCTGCAGCACCAGCCGAATACGATTTTCGAAGGAGCCGCCATATTGATCGCGACGCTGATTGCTCAACGGCGACAGGAACTGATGCAGCAGGTAACCATGGGCCGCGTGCACTTCGACCACCTTGAAACCGGCCGTCAGTGAGCGTTTTGCCGCATCGACAAAGGCCTGGATCACCTTCGCGATCTCGCCGTCATCCAATTGTCTGGGTTGGGTGTGCTGTGGATCGAACGCGATCGGTGAAGGTCCGACCGGCACCCAGCCGCCCTCATCGGGCTTGACGCTGCCATGCTTGCCGAGCCACGGCCGGTAGGTGCTGGCCTTGCGCCCGGCATGGGCCAGCTGAATGCCGGCAACGGCGCCCTGGGCGTTGATGAAGCGGGTGATGCGTTGCAGGGGTTCGATCTGCTCGTCATTCCACAGACCGAGGTCCTGAGCGGTGATACGCCCGTCGGCGGTGACCGCCGTGGCTTCGGTAAACACCAGCCCGGCCCCGCCGACAGCGCGGCTGCCGAGGTGGACCAGGTGCCAGTCATTGGCCAGGCCATCGGCACTGGAGTACTGGCACATCGGCGATACCGCGATGCGGTTGGGCAGGGTCAATTGGCGAAGGGTAAAGGGTTCAAGCAGCAGACTCATGGGGCACCTCTCGAATCAGTGGGCAGGCTCCAGGTTCTGTTTGAATAGTCGACGAGTGACAGGAAAAAGGTACAGCACCCGCCCCCGCGGGCAAAAAATTCGACAAGACGTCACAAGGCCAAAATCAAGCAGTGCTTAGAGCCTAGTCGACATCGACGGATGTCGCCCCCTTGTAGGAGCGAGCTCGCTCGCGATGGACGACAGGACACCGCGGGGTATCAGGTTCCCGGCGCCATCGTTCACGTCCATCGCGAGCGAGCTCGCTCCTACAGGTGTGGGCTCAACGCGGTTCGATGTGGGCAATCATCAGCTGGACCGTCTCGTTGCCACGAAACTCGTTGAGGTCGAGTTTGTAGGCCAGTTCCACCCACTTGATGGTCGGATTCGGCCAGATGTCGCGGTCGATCCCGAAGGCAATGCCGTCGAGTTTCACCGAACCACATTCACTTTTCAGTACGACTTTAAGGTGCCGTTCGCCAACGACGCGCTGCTCGACCAACTGGAACACCCCATGAAACAAGGGTTCCGGGAAGTGCTGCCCCCAAGGACCGGCATGCCGCAGGGCACGGGCCAGCTCCAGGTGAAACTCTTCCACCGCCAGGGTGCCGTCCGACAACAGGCGGCCAGTCAGGTCTTCTTCGCGCAGTTGCCGGCGCACTTCAGCGTCAAAGGCTTCGGCGAACATGGGGAAATTTTCTTCCGGTAGCGTCAGGCCGGCCGCCATCGCGTGGCCACCGTATTTGGTGATCAGATTCGGATGCTGCGCCGCCACCACGCTCAGGGCGTCGCGGATGTGAAAGCCCTGGACCGAACGCCCCGAGCCCTTGAGCAGGCCATCTCCGGCATCGGCAAAGGCGATGGTCGGGCGGAAATAGCGCTCTTTCATCCGTGACGCGAGGATACCGATGACGCCCTGATGCCACTCGGGATCGAACAGGCACAAGCCGAACGGCATCGACTCCACCGGCAGATCCTTGAGCTGCGCCAGCGCTTCACGCTGCATGCCTTGCTCGATGGATTTGCGATCCTGGTTCATGCCGTCCAGTTGCGCCGCCATCTCACGGGCCAGACCGGCGTCTTCGGTCAGCAGGCATTCGATGCCCAGGCTCATGTCATCCAGGCGCCCCGCCGCGTTCAGCCGCGGGCCGACAATGAAGCCCAGGTCGGTGGAAGTGATACGTGCATGGTCACGCTTGGCCACCTCGAGGATCGCCTTGATCCCCGGCCGGGAACGTCCGGCACGAATGCGCTCCAGGCCCTGATGCACCAGAATCCGGTTGTTGGCATCCAGCGGCACCACGTCGGCCACACTGCCCAAGGCCACCAGATCGAGCAGTTCGCCGATATTCGGCTGCGGCTTGCTTGTGTACCAGCCCAGTTCGCGCAACCGCGCACGCAGGGCCATCAGCACATAGAAAATCACCCCGACCCCGGCCAGTGCCTTGCTCGGGAACTCACAACCTGGCTGGTTCGGATTGACGATGGCGTCGGCTAACGGCAGCTCGTCACCGGGCAAGTGGTGATCGGTAACCAGCACCTTGAGCCCGGCCTTTTTCGCCGCGGCCACGCCTTCGACGCTGGAGATGCCGTTGTCGACGGTAATCAGTAAATGCGGCTGACGCTCAAGCGCCACCGCGACGATCTCCGGTGTCAGGCCGTAGCCGTAGTCGAAACGGTTTGGCACCAGATAATCGACATGCGCCGCGCCCAGCAAACGCAGGCCCAGCGTGCCCACAGTGCTGGCCGTCGCGCCGTCGGCATCGAAGTCGCCGACGATAAGAATGCGCTGGCGCTGTTCGAGCGCCGTCACCAGCAGATCCACGGCGGCATCGATGCCCTTGAGCTGCTGGAACGGAATCAACCGCGCCAGGCTCTTGTCCAGTTCTGCCTCGGATTGCACACCCCGCGCCGCGTACAGGCGGGTCAGCAGCGGCGGAATATCACCGAGGAATGGCAGGGTGTCGGGCAGCAGGCGAGGTTCGATGCGCATGGGGTGAATGATGCTTCTCTTCGATACGTAGGATAAAACCGGGTGACGCGGTGCAATGGCGAATAATCAGCCGCGCTCACCGGCCAGCCACTGCAACTGGACTTCGTGCTGACCACGGTCGTCGGTGACGAAAATCGTTCCTTCGCTGATCATCACGTCCCACTTGATAACGCGCGGCATGTCTTTGGCCAGGGTTTCCAGGACTTCCTGCGGAACAGCCGCGATATGTACGTTTTTCAGATTTTTGATCGCCGGGATCACTTTGGTTTCCCAGACGCGCAGGCTGCCATAGGCCAGCAGGCTGGTGCGCTCGGTGCGGCGCGAGCACCAGGTCAGGCGCTCGGCATCGGGCTGGCCGACTTCGATCCAGTGCAGGACGCGGTCATCCAGACTTTTTTCCCACAAGGCCGGTTCATCCACTTCCGACAGACCACGGCCAAAAGACAGTTGCTCGTTGTACCAGAGGGCGTAGGCCAGCAGGCGCACGGTCATGCGCTCTTCGGTTTCCGAAGGGTGACGGGCGATGGTCTGCTTCACGCTCTCGTAGACGCTGCGGTCGAGGTCGGTGAGGTTCAGTTCAAACTTGTAGGTCGTGGACGGCTGGGCCATGAACGGGCTTCTTGATACGAGGAAAGGCGGCAAGTCTAACCGATGCGACGGGCAATCCACGAATTGAACACAATCAAGCTGGAGCGCCTGACAGTCGGCTATGTTAAAACGCTCTAATCGCTCATCCCTTGTCCTGCAGGATCCCGCATGCCGCTCACCGCCAAACCGCTTTCCGGTCTGAAAGTCATCGAATTGGGTACCTTGATTGCCGGCCCGTTTGCTTCGCGCATTTGCGCTGAATTCGGTGCCGATGTGATCAAGGTCGAGTCCCCGGACGGCGGTGATCCATTGCGCAAATGGCGCAAGTTGTATGAAGGCACTTCGTTGTGGTGGTTCGTCCAGGCCCGCAATAAAAAGTCCCTGACCCTCAATCTCAAGCACCCTGACGGTCAGGCGATCCTGAAACAGCTGCTGGGTGAAGCAGACATTCTGATCGAAAACTTTCGTCCCGGCGTCCTGGAGAAACTCGGCCTGGGCTGGGACGTCCTGCACACCTTGAACCCGAAACTGGTCATGGTGCGGCTGTCGGGTTTCGGCCAGACCGGCCCGATGAAAGATCAGCCCGGCTTTGGCGCAGTTGGTGAATCCATGGGGGGCCTGCGCTACATCACCGGCTTCGAAGACCGGCCACCGGTGCGCACCGGCATTTCCATCGGCGACTCGATTGCCGCGCTCTGGGGCGTGATCGGCGCACTGATGGCCCTGCGTCATCGCGAGGTCAACGGTGGCCAGGGGCAAGTGGTGGACGTGGCGCTGTACGAAGCCATCTTCGCGATGATGGAAAGCATGGTCCCGGAGTTCGATGTGTTCGGCTTCATTCGCGAACGCACGGGCAACATCATGCCGGGCATCACCCCGTCCTCGATCCACACCAGCGCCGATGGCAAGCACGTGCAGATCGGCGCCAATGGCGACGCGATTTTCAAACGTTTCATGCTGATCATTGACCGGGAAGACCTGGCCAACGATCCTCTGCTTGCCAGCAACGATGGCCGCGATGCCCGACGCGACGAGATTTATGGCGTCATCGATCGCTGGGTCAACTCGTTGCCGCTGGACACGGTGCTGGCGCGGCTCAATCAGGCCGAGGTGCCGGCCAGCCGGATCTTCAGCGCCGAAGACATGTTCAATGACCCTCAGTACCTGGCGCGGGAAATGTTCCTGCAGGCCAAGCTGCCGGACGGCAAAGACTTCAAGATGCCGGGCATTGTGCCGAAACTCTCAGAGACACCTGGGGAATGTGAATGGGTCGGGCCACAATTGGGTGAGCACAACGCACAGGTACTCCAGGAACTTGGCTATGACGCGACGCAGATCGCACAGTTGCGCAAAGACGGAGCCATCTAAGCTGAAGCGCCAGCCGACGCGCTGACCGCTCATTACGGCAATGACGCCTTGGGCAGCCTGCTACAGATGCAGCGCCTGGGGCGCTTGCGCCTGCTGTTGGGTTATCGCCCGGAAATTCGTTACCAGGCCTCACTGCAAGGTATCGCCGAAGATGAATTGCAGTTCTATCCGATCCGTGGCACTGGCAAGTACCTGTCCGGTTACATCGGCTGCACCGACACGCCAAAGGGCCGGCAGGCCATTGTCGAGATCAACCAGGTACTGCGCACCCTTCCCCGTGAACGCCTTGACGAGGCCTACGCCGCCTGGCTGGATCCGGAGAGTCGCAGCGATTACCTGAAAGACACCAAGGCGTTTTTCGACAATCTGGCGCAGCCCTGACAAATCCCGGGCAAAAAGAAACCCCGGGAAGTGGGGAGACGACCCGGGGTTAAACATGGCCTGCCTAGAGACCAGTAGCAGCAAGCTACAAGCACCGGAGCACAATGCTCGATCCTGCTGTTACAAGGTCTGACTGACCTGGGCGCGGGAAGGTTCCCACAAATATCCGTTCAATTGCGGCTGGCCAGAAGCTTGTCCTGCGCCGCATTACGCAATGCCGCGATGACACAAGGCTCAAGGCGCCCTTCAGCGATCAGCACGTCGCGATGCAAACCGTCGACCACATCCGTCAGCAGCCGTTTGTCATTCAACTGGACCTGATTGAACGCGCGCTCGACCACGGTCGCGCCGATAGCATTCTTCAAGGTTATCCGGCATTCGCCACGAATGCCTGACGGGGTCAACGTGACCTGATACGGGCTCAGCGCCTCACCGAGCAACAGACTGATACTTTCCATCCCGATCACCACTCAATAGTCCGAAACAACGTGCCTGGGGCATGCCTGAAAAAGATGACCGCTGGCCCGAGAAGAAAGTTCTGGGTACTGACCGCAAGCGAACCTGCAGCCCAGTCAAGAGAGCATGCACGGCGAACATGACAGAGAAAAAACGCAACCATCACATCTGTCGGGTACGACGGGCGATGTCGGCCCAGCCCCCCAACAATCCTCGTAGCTGGCCATCTGCCGTGTAAAACGGCACCGTCCACTGGTAGATATCCCTGACGCCTTCCTTGAACATCAATTGACGCTCGAAAAAGCGCGTCCTGCGCGTACTCAACTGCGCCAGAAACTCGGCATGCAGCAGTTCCGCGGTTTGTCTGGGCATGACATCGACCTCGATCAACTGCCGCCCCTGCATCCGGTCAAAACGTGTCGACAAGGCGTCCTCATAACTTTTGTTGCACATGATCAAGCGCCCTTGCAGATCACGGACAAACATCGGGTCAGGCATGGCATCCATCAGGGCATGCTGGAAGGCGAGCTGATCGCGCAGGCTCCTTTGGGCCTCGACCCGTTGCCTGACCACCACCGCCAACCGCCGATTCCAGAGCAGGGACAACAGCCCGAACAGGCTGAGCACAAACATGCCCCAGCAGACCCACTGGTCAATCCGCTGCCAGAGACCAGGCGGCTGTGGCACGGTAGCGCCGCCGAACCACTTCAGGCGAAGGTCGCGCAGCTCCTGCGCAGGAAACGCCTCAAGCGCCTTGTTGAGGATACTCAGCAACTGCGGCTGACCTTTGCGCAACGTCAGATAATCCGCATCCCATTTGCCCGGCACTACAGCCCCGATCTGCAGCCGACCCGACGGAAAATGCTGGGCGCCGATTTCGTTTTCGATGGTGACGTAGGCTTCGTCGCTTTCAACCCAGGCACGGGCTTCGGCGTAGGTTTTAACCGAACGCAATTCGATGGACGGATAATCACGACGGATCACCGCTTCCAGTGCATGCCGGGTCGGCAGCACCAGTACCCGCGTCGCCATATCCTCCAGCGACTGCACCGGCGGCGCCCCAGCCTGCCCGACAAAGACCCATCCGGCACCGCCGAACGCATGGCTGAAATCGAGAAATACCTTGCGTTCGTCATTCATCGCCAGGGTCGTACTCAAATCCGCCGCGCCGCTTTCCAGATGGGCCAGCATCTGATCGGTGGAAAAAGACTGTTCGTAAACGAACTGCAACCCCGTCATGTCACTGATGCGCTTGAGCAGATCACTGTTCAAGCCCGTCCATTGGCCATGTTCATCCTTGAACAGGTACAACGGATATTCCAGTGCCGTGACCACGACCCGTGGATGGCTGGCCATCCATTGCAACTCCTGGTCATTCAGCACGACCTTTGAGTGGGGGGCAGACATCCCGCGTTCCGGAATCGATGCAGGGTTCGCCCCTCCCCATTCGGCGATTCCCAGCATGCCGAATAAAAACAGCCAGCGTGCGACTGGCTTGAACACACTTGTAAACAGCATTCCCACGTCCTTGGTGATCCATTCGCCTGTCCCTTCGCGGCGATAACACGACAAGTGTGCATGCAGAAATGAAAAAGCCCGTCAGGAGACGGGCTTCAAAATGTAACAGCGCTGACCGGTTACAGCGGCTTGCCGCGGTTGCCATGCTGACTGACAAAGGCCTGCACGGCCTTCAGGTCATTTGGCAATACGGTGCAACGTTCGTCTCGTTCAAACAAATCAGAAAGATGTGCAGGCAGCTCGAGCGCTTTTCCTACACCGGCTTTTTCCACGGCGTCCGGGAATTTGACCGGGTGGGCGGTGCCCAGGATCACCATTGGAATGTCCAGGCTGCGACGGCATTCCCGCGCAGCTTTCACGCCGATGGCCGTGTGTGGATCCAGCACTTCGCCAGTCTGCTCGTAGACTTCAGCGATGGTTTCGCAGGTTTGCGCGTCATCCACGGCCAGCGAGTCGAACAACTTGCGGGCTTCGGTCCAGCGCTCTTGCTCGACGCTGAAACCGCCGCCCTGCTTGAACGAATCCATCAGCCCGGCGATGGCCGCACCGTTGCGACCGTGCAGGTCGAACAGCAGGCGTTCGAAGTTCGACGACACCATGATGTCCATGGACGGCGACAGCGTGGCGTGCAGGGTTTCCTTGACGTACTGGTTGCCGCTCATGAAGCGGTGCAGGATGTCGTTGCGGTTGGTGGCGACGATCAACTGGTTGATCGGCAGGCCCATGTTGCGCGCCAGGTAACCGGCGAAGATGTCGCCGAAGTTGCCGGTCGGCACCGAGAACGCCACCGAACGCGCCGGGCCGCCCAGCTGCAGGGCCGCGTGGAAGTAGTAAACGATCTGGGCCATGATCCGCGCCCAGTTGATCGAGTTCACGGCCACCAGGCGAGTGCCCTTGAGGAAACCCTGGTCGGCGAAGCTCGCCTTGACCATTTCCTGGCAGTCATCGAAGTTGCCTTCGATGGCGATGTTGTGGATGTTCTCACCAAAAATGGTGGTCATCTGCCGACGCTGCACTTCGGACACGCGGTTGTGCGGGTGCAGGATGAAGATGTCGACGTTTTCGCAGTGCTTGCAGCCTTCGATGGCGGCCGAGCCGGTGTCACCGGAGGTGGCACCGACGATCACCACGCGCTCGCCGCGCTTTTCCAGCACGTAGTCGAGCAGGCGACCGAGCAATTGCAGGGCGAAGTCCTTGAACGCCAGGGTCGGGCCGTGGAACAGCTCCAGCACCCATTCGTTGCCGTTCAGCTGACGCAGCGGCGCAACGGCGCTGTGGGCGAACACGCCGTAGGTTTCTTCAAGGATTTTCTTGAAATCGGCGTCGGGGATGCTGCCGGTAACGAACGGGCGCATGACCCGGAAGGCCAGCTCGTGATACGGCAGGCCGGCCCAGGACGCGATTTCTTCCTGGGTGAAACGTGGCAGGTTTTCCGGGACGTACAGACCGCCGTCGGTGGCAAGGCCTGCCAGCAGGACGTCTTCGAAATTCAGGGCCGGTGCCTGGCCGCGGGTACTGATGTAACGCATGACTGACTCCAATGGACAGTGTTCGTAGTGCCGGGCCCGCAAGCGAACCCGCTCAACGATATCGGCTTAGTTCAGGTGCTCGACACGGATCCGTACAACCGGACCGACCACACCCGCCAAGGCTTCCAAAGCAGCGATGGCGTCGTTGATGTGCTGTTCCAGCACGCGGTGGGTCAGCAGGATCATCGGCACCAGGCCGTCGTGCTCCTCGGCTTCCTTCTGCATGATCGACTCGATGTTGATGCCGCGCTCCGAGAGGATGCTTGCGACCTGAGCCAATACGCCCGGATGGTCCTTGGCCTGAATACGCAGGTAGTAGGCGCTTTCGCAGGCTTCGATCGGCAGGATCGGGTGAGCCGACAGCGAATCCGGCTGGAATGCCAGGTGCGGCACCCGGTTTTCCGGGTCGGAAGTCATGGCGCGGACCACGTCCACCAGGTCGGCGATCACCGACGAAGCGGTCGGTTCCATGCCGGCGCCAGCGCCGTAGAACAGGGTCGAACCGGCAGCATCGCCGTTGACCATCACCGCGTTCATCACGCCGTTGACATTGGCGATCAGGCGATCGGCCGGGATCAGCGTCGGGTGCACGCGCAGTTCGATACCCGCCGCGGTGCTGCGCGCCACGCCCAGGTGCTTGATGCGGTAGCCCAGCGCTTCGGCGTAGTTGACGTCGGCGGTGGTCAGTTTGGTGATGCCTTCGGTGTAGGCCTTGTCGAATTGCAGCGGGATACCGAACGCGATGGACGCCAGGATCGTCAGCTTGTGAGCGGCGTCGATACCCTCGACGTCGAAGGTCGGATCGGCTTCGGCGTAACCCAGTGCCTGGGCTTCGGCCAATACGTCTTCGAAGGTGCGACCCTTCTCGCGCATTTCCGTCAGGATGAAGTTGCCGGTGCCGTTGATGATACCGGCCACCCAGTTGATGCGGTTGGCCGACAGGCCTTCGCGGATCGCCTTGATCACTGGAATACCACCGGCTACCGCCGCTTCGAACGCAACGATCACGCCCTTCTCGCGGGCCTTGGCGAAAATTTCATTACCGTGAACGGCGATAAGTGCCTTGTTCGCGGTGACCACATGCTTGCCATTCTCGATGGCCTTGAGTACCAGCTCGCGGGCAACGGTGTAGCCGCCCATCAGCTCTATAACGATGTCGATCTCAGGGTTCGTGGCCACTTCGAAGACATCGTTGGTAATCGCAATACCGGTCGTTTGGAACTGAGGCTTTGGCGTGCGCATGGCAATTTGTGCCACTTCGATCCCACGCCCGGCACGACGAGCAATTTCCTCGGCGTTGCGCTGAAGTACGTTGAAGGTACCGCCACCGACGGTTCCTAACCCACAGATGCCTACTTTGACCGGTTTCACTGTGAACTCCCCATAAAACGGCCGACTCGAGGCCGGCCGTGAAAACAACCGCAGACTCGCGGCTCTCTATTGATGGCCCGGCGAATGTCGCTACCGGACCATGATCGTCAAGGCTTGCCGTGACGATGCGAATTTACTTTGCGCCCAGCGCCAGTTTGGCGACTTGTGGCGCAGGCTGGTAGCCCGGAATGACCTGACCGTCGGCCAAAACGATGGCCGGTGTACCGTTCACGCCGATCGACTGGCCGAGTGCGAACTGTTTGGAAACCGGGTTATCGCACTTGGCGGCCTTGATTTCCTTGCCGTCGACCATTTTATCCATGGCCGCCTTCTTGTCCTTCGAGCACCACACCGCTTGCAGCTGTTCGTCACCCGGCGAGCCCAGGCCCTGGCGCGGGAACGCGACGTAACGCACTTCGATGCCGCGCTTGTTCAGCTCAGGCACTTCGGCATGCAGTTTGTGGCAGTACGGGCAGGTGGTGTCGGTGAATACGGTGATGTGCGACTTGGTTTCGCCAATGGCCGGGTAGACAACGGTTTCGGCAACCGGGATGTCGTTGATCAGCTTGGAGATCCCCTGGCGCTCGGTTTTCTCGGTCAGGTTGACCGGCTTGCCGTCCTTGAGATCGAACAGGTAGCCCTGAACTACGTACTGGCCGTCGGCACTGGCATACAGCACGCGGCTGCCTTTGAGCTTGACTTCGTACAGGCCTGGCAACGGGCTGGCGGTGATGCTTTCCACTGGCACTTCGAGCTGGAGGTTTTCCAGGCTTTTACGAATGGCTTTGTCGGCCGCGTCATCGGCGACGGCAAAGGTGCTGACCAACGCAATGGCTGCGGCGGCGAAAATCTGGGTCAGACGCATGAGAACTCCTGAAGGCGAACATATGGGACGATCAGAACGCCCGTGCCGAAACACCGGGTCATAACCGCCCATCGTGCAAACTGGCCCAGCCTATCACATAAGGTTCGCATGGCCGAATGCACCTGATGCAAGACATTGTGATCACCACAACCCCCTGTGGGAGCGAGCTTGCTCGCGATGACGGCATCACATCCAAAACATGTATCGACTGTCAGGCCGCTATCGCGAGCAAGCTCGCTCCCACAGGGTTTCGGTTAACCCCGGGGGTGGTGTTTGGCATGCAGATCCTGCAGCCGTGCCCGGGCAACATGGGTGTAGATCTGGGTCGTCGACAAGTCGCTGTGCCCCAACAGCATCTGCACCACCCGCAGGTCTGCACCGTGGTTGAGCAGGTGCGTGGCGAAGGCATGACGCAAGGTGTGTGGCGACAGTGACTTGCCGATCCCCGCCACCTTGGCCTGATGCTTGATCCGGTGCCAGAAGGTCTGGCGGGTCATCTGCTCGCCACGCTGACTGGGAAACAACACATCGCTGGGACGCCCGCCCAGCAGTTCACTGCGCGCATCACGCATGTAGCGCTCGACCCAGACAATCGCCTCCTCACCCATTGGCACCAGTCGCTCCTTGCTGCCCTTACCCATCACCCGCAACACGCCCTGGCGCAAATTGACCTGTTCCAGGGTGAGGCTGATCAGCTCGGTCACCCGCAAGCCGCAAGCGTAAAGCACTTCGAGCATGGCGCGGTCGCGCTGACCGATGGCTTCGCTCAGATCCGGCGCCTTCAGCAGCGCTTCCACGTCTGCTTCCGACAAGGATTTTGGCAATGGCCTGCCAAGTTGCGGCATATCGACGCGTAACGTCGGATCGACTGTAATCAACTTTTCCCGTAGCAAGTAGCGATAAAAGCCACGCACACCCGAGAGAAATCGAGCAGTGGAACGAGGCTTGTAGTTTTGCTCCAGGCGCCAGGCCAGGTGGTCGAGAATCAACTCTCGCCCGGCATTGACCAGCTCCAGTCCATTGTCCTGTAACCAGCCGTTGAACAACGCCAGGTCACTACGATAGGCGTCTCGAGTGTTATCGGAGAGACCTTTCTCCAGCCAAAGAGCGTCGAGAAACTGGTCAATCAGGGGATGATCAATGGCAGGCATAAAGGCTCAGGCAAGACCGGCAATACGGCCAGGGAAGATAAATCGCAGACAACAAAAAAGCAGCCCGCAGGCTGCTTTTTTTTGCATCGGAAGCTGGACTTAAGCCAGTTTTTCCTTGATGCGAGCTGCTTTACCCGACAGGTCGCGCAGGTAGTACAGCTTGGCTTTACGTACGTCACCGCGACGCTTGACAGCCATGCTGTCGATTTGCGGGGAGTAGGTCTGGAAAGTACGCTCTACGCCAACACCGTTGGAGATTTTACGAACGGTGAATGCACTGTTTACGCCGCGGTTACGCTTGGCGATAACAACACCTTCGAACGCTTGCAGACGCGAACGGTCGCCTTCCTTCACTTTCACCTGAACGACAATGGTGTCGCCCGGGGCAAAGGTAGGGATCTCTTTGGTCATCTGCTCTGCTTCGAGTGCAAGGATGATTTTGTTAGTCATGCTGTGCTCCTAAGGTAAATCGTCGGATCTACCATCGATACGTTGTTAACTATCGTCCCGCTCGCGGATGTATTCCTCGAGCAGCTTCTTCTCTTCTCCAGAAAGCGAGCGGCTTTCCAGAAGATCGGCGCGTCGTTCAAAAGTCCGACCAAGGGACTGCTGTAAACGCCAACGCCGGATGTGCGCGTGATTGCCACTTAGCAATACGTCGGGAACACGCTGATCCGCATACACCTCCGGTCGGGTGTAGTGCGGGCAATCCAGCAAACCATCCGTAAAGGAATCTTCCTCGGCGGAGTCCGCATGCCCTAAAGCTCCAGGCAGCAGTCGTGTAACCGCATCGATCAGGACCATTGCCGGCAGCTCGCCGCCAGACAGTACATAGTCGCCAATCGACCACTCTTCATCGACATGAGCATCAATAAAACGCTCGTCAATGCCTTCATAGCGGCCGGCAATCAGGATCAATGCATCCAGATTCGCCAACTCGCGTACCGCCGACTGAGTCAGTTGACGGCCTTGGGGGGACAGGTAAATCACCTTCGCCGCCTCCCCGGCTGCTGCCTTGGCCTGAACCAGAGCATCTTCCAGGGGCTTGATCTTCATCACCATGCCCGGACCACCGCCAAACGGGCGATCGTCCACAGTGTGATGTCGATCCGTCGTGTAGTCTCGCGGATTCCAACAGGTGAGCTGCAAGAGCCCCTGTTTCACCGCCCGACTGGTGATGCCGTACTCGCTGATGGCGGAAAACATCTCGGGAAACAGACTGATCACTTCTACGCGCAAGTTAGCCACGCTTAGAAATCCGCGTCCCAATCCACCTTCATCTCGCCCGCGGCCAGGTCGATGGCCAACACGCATTGCTCCGTATAGGGCAACAGGCGTTCGCGATCATCCAGGCTGCCAGCGCAAGGCTTGACCACCATGACATCGTTCGAGCCGGTCTCCAGCAGGTGATCGATTTTCCCGAACAGTTGTCCGAGAGTGTCGATGACCTTGAGACCTTCCAGCTGGTACCAGTAGTACTCGCCGTCGGTGAGTTCAGGGAACAGGTTGCGCGGCACGCAGATCTCATAACCGGCCAGAAGACGAGCTTCTTCGCGATCATCGAGACCCTTGAGCTTTGCGACCAGGAACTTGTCGTTCCCGCGTCCGCTGACCAGCTCTACCTGCTTTACATTGCCGTCACGCTTGAGCGTCCAGGTTTTGTAGTCCAGCAGGTTTTTAATCGGATCAGTAAAGGAGTACACCTTCACTTCGCCGCGAACGCCGTGAACAGAATAAATCTTGCCGATAACGATCAAATCATCAGCAATGGCTGGCGTCGCGTTCATATTGCTCAGGCCGCAGCCTTAGCAGTTTCCTTCAACAACTGAGCAACGCGCTCAGAAGGTTGTGCACCAACGCTCAGCCAGTAGGCTACGCGTTCTTGGTTCACGGACAGACGAACTTCCTGACCACGAGCAACAGGGTTGAAGTAGCCAACCTGTTCCTTGTGCGAACCGTCGCGCGGGTTGCGGCTGTCGGTTACGGTCAAGTGGTAAAACGGGCGCTTTTTGGAGCCGCCAAGGGCAAGACGGATTGTTAGCATGTGAACATCGTTCCTGTAGTCGGTGCTGCAAATCTAAAGGCACAGCGGGCATGGGTGCCCGAAAGGCCGCATATTCTAAGGAATATCCGGACTTTTGCAAATGACTTTTTCCGGCGGTCTATCGGCCGCCATGCAGATTTGCTATAGAGCCGTCGTTGAAAACGGCCGGTCAGCTCCCGCCAAGTGCGGGTTTGCTGTATATCCCACGTCCGTGTGGGGCTGCGCCGACCTGATGGCCGGCGCGAATTCATTACATTTTAGGCATGCCGCCGCCGGGCAACATTCCGCCCATGCCGCGCATCATCTTGGCCATTCCGCCTTTCGCGGAGAACTTCTTCATCATCTTCTGCATCTGCTTGTGCTGCTTGATCAAGCGGCCTATGTCCTGCACCTGAGTGCCAGAACCCATGGCGATCCGACGCTTGCGCGAACCGCTGATCATCTCAGGGTCGCGGCGCTCGGCCGGGGTCATGGAGTTGATGATGGCTTCCATCTGCTTGAATTGTTTCTCTGCCGCGCCCTGGGCGTTGCCCATCTGCGCCAGATTCACGCCGCCCATGTTCGGCAGCTTGTCCATCAGGCCGCCGAGGCCGCCCATGTTCTTCATTTGTTGCAGCTGATCGCGGAAGTCTTCGAGATCGAAGCCCTTGCCCTTCTTCAGCTTCTTGGCCAGTTTGTCGGCCTTGTCCTTGTCGAGGGTCGCTTCCGCCTGCTCGATCAGGCTGAGTACGTCACCCATGCCGAGGATGCGCGAGGCGATACGCTCAGGATGGAACGGATCGAGCGCTTCGCTCTTCTCGCCCATACCGATGAACTTGATCGGCTTGCCGGTGATCGCACGCACCGACAGAGCGGCACCGCCACGGGCGTCGCCGTCGACCTTGGTCAGGATCACACCGGTCAGCGGCAATGCATCGCCGAAGGCCTTGGCCGTGTTGGCGGCATCCTGGCCGGTCATGGCGTCGACCACGAACAGGGTTTCGACCGGGTTGATCGCGGCGTGCAGGGCCTTGATCTCGCCCATCATCTCTTCATCGATGTGCAGACGACCAGCGGTATCGACGATGACCACGTCGATGAATTTGAGTTTCGCTTCCTTAATAGCCGCTTGCGCGATCTCGACCGGCTTCTGGCTCAGGTCGGACGGGAAGAAGGTAACGCCGACTTCACCGGCGAGCATTTCCAGCTGCTTGATCGCCGCGGGACGGTAAACGTCGGCGGACACCACCATGACCGACTTCTTCTTGCGCTCTTTGAGGAAGCGCGCGAGCTTGCCGGCAGTGGTGGTTTTACCAGCGCCCTGCAAACCGGCCATCAGGATGACCGCTGGCGGCACGGCGCTCAGGTTCAAATCTTCGTTGGCCGCGCCCATCAGGCTTTCAAGTTCGGCCTGGACGATCTTCACGAAGGCCTGGCCCGGCGTCAGGCTGCGCGACACCTCGGTACCGACGGCACGCTCCTTGACCGAATTGACGAAGTCCTTGACCACCGGCAGGGCGACGTCGGCTTCGAGCAACGCCATGCGCACTTCACGCAGGGTGTCTTTGATGTTGTCTTCAGTCAGCTTGGCCTTGCCGGTGACATGGCGCAGCGTCTGCGAGAGACGGTCGGTTAAGTTTTCAAACATTGCGCGATCCTTTCAGGCCCTGTGTAGACCGGGATAATGGCGGCCCGGACCGGACTAAACGTGTGCTCGGCGAGCCTGCGGCGTGGGCAGGTCGCGGATTATAGCGAAGACTGTGGCCGGCGGACACCTCGCTGTCGGGTTGCGCGGTCTTTCGTGCGGCGGGGGTTCTATGCCAAACTCAGCGACTTTCGGGCTTGCCTAACAGGATTTATGCTCCCCTTGTCACCCAGCTTGCTAACTACCCTCGCCGCCGCCTGCTTGTATGCCGCTGCGACCATTTACCAGGGCACTCGCCTGGCTTCCGGCGCCAAGGCCAACAAACGCCTGCTGGTCATGCTCGGCGTGCTCGCCGTATTGGCCCATAGCGCCAGCCTGCTCACCCACCTGCTGACCCCGGGCGGCCTGGCCCTGGACTTCTTCAGCGCCGCCAGCCTGATTGCCGTGGCGGTCATCGCACTGACCCTGCTGGCCTGCTCGCGGATTCCGGTAGAGAACCTGCTGATCCTGCTGTTCCCGCTTGGGGCCTTGACCGTGTCACTGGCGCATTTCGCGCCGGCCGGTACGGTGCAGGTCATCGATGAAGAGCCTGGCATCCTCGCCCACATCCTGCTTTCGATTCTGGCCTACGGCATGTTCACCATCGCGGTGTTCCAGTCCTTGCTGCTGCTGGTTCAAGACCACCAGCTCAAGCACAAGCATCCCTCCGGGCTGATCAAGAACTTCCCGCCACTGCAAACCATGGAAAGCCTGCTGTTCGGTTTCCTCTGGGCCGGCTGGACGCTGTTGTCGCTGTCGCTGATTTCCGGCTGGCTGTTCGTCGAGAACCTGTTCGCCCAGCATCTGGTGCACAAAACCCTGCTGGCCTGCCTGGCCTGGGTCGTCTTCAGCGTGCTGCTGTGGGGACGCAATCGCCTCGGCTGGCGCGGGCACAAAGCGATTCGCTGGACCCTGGCCGGTTTTTGCCTGCTGATGCTGGCGTATTTCGGCAGCAAGCTGGTTCGTGAATACATCCTGCATATCTGACGGGCGGCATTAATGGACGACTTGCCCATAGGGCCGATGCTCGCGGTAGTGACCCTGCTGATTTTATGGTCGGGGCTGTTTACCGCCATCGAAGCGGCGCACCAGCATTTGCTGGCCCAGCGCACCGCAACGCGCTCCAGCGACAAACCGGTGGCGAAACTCAGCTTCCCCCTGGCCAGCCTGATTTTTTGCAACACCCTGTGCCGTGCACTGGTGGTAGTCATCAGCACCTTGCTGGCCATTTTCACCTGGGCCGAGAACGGCCCGTGGGTCGCCTGCCTCGGGACGGGTGCCATGTTGCTGGTGTTTTCCGACTACTTGCCACGCGCCCTCGCCACCCGCTATCCGGATGCGATCCTGGCCCAGGGCAACAATCTGCTGCGGGTGCCGCTGAAAATCATCTATCCCGCGGCATGGCTGCTCAATAGCATCAGTCAGTTGCTGACGCGACCATTCGCCCGTAAAACCAAAGTAGTGCAACAAAGTGAAGACGAGGCGCTGACGGAGCGGCATGCGCCCTCCGAAACCGTAAGCCGCCCTCACCCGCTGCCAGGCATCCACGCGCTGGACAACATCACCGTCAATGACATCCTGGTACCGCGCAGCGACGTGGACGGCATCAATCTCGATGACTCCATCGAAGAAATCATCGAACAATTGCGCCACAACAAGCGCACGCGCCTGCCGGTGTTCCACAGTGATATCAACCAGGTCGAAGCCGTCCTCAACACCCGACACATCCTTCACTTGCTGCCCGATGCGATCCTGACCAGGGAAGCGTTGCTGGCGGCCAGCCACGAGCCGTACTTCGTGCCGGAAAGTACCCCGTTGCAGTTGCAGCTGCTCAACTTCCACAAGCAGCAGCGGCGCCTGGGCATGGTGGTCGACGAATACGGCGAAGTGCTGGGCATCGTCACCCTGGAAGACATTCTCGAAGAAATCGTCGGTGAGTTCGAAAGCCAACACAGCGTGGACAATCCGCACATTCATCCGCAAGCCGACGGACGCCTGGTGATCGACGGTGCCGCCTCCATTCGCGAGCTGAACAAGAGCCTCGGCTGGCACCTGCCCAGCGATGGCCCGAAAACCCTGAACGGCTTGGTCACCGAGGCCCTGGAAACCATTCCCGAAAGCACGGTGTGCCTGAAGATCGGCCGCTACCGCCTGGAAATTCTCGAGACCGAGGACAACCGTGTCACGCGGGTGCTGATCTGGCAGACCAGCTCGATGCCTGTGGTTATCTAAAACCCGACACAAATCCCTGTGGCGAGGGGGCCCTCTTGCTCGATCGTTAGCCACCTTCCTATAATCGAACCGCTTACCCAAGCCTCGCCGGCCCCGTGCTTACCCCGCACTTCACAACTTCCGGCCTGTCCACCCGCAAAGCCCGCAACAAACCGACGACTGTTCCTACCTTGAACAGCGACCGTGCCTCCACCCACATCCCTGGGTTCTCGACCATAATAATTCGCTCCACTGGAGCACATGACTGTCAGGGATAACCGCATGACGACCAGCACGACTTACAGCGACTCCACACCTGCACAACCGACGAACTCCGCCACCCGCGTGGCCACCGCGAGTTTCATCGGTACCGCCATCGAGTTCTACGACTTCTACGTCTATGCCACCGCCGCCGCGCTGGTGATCGGTCCGGTGTTCTTTCCGCAGACATCCGGCACCGCCCAGATGCTTTCGGCGTTTCTCACGTTCGGCATCGCCTTCCTTGCGCGCCCCTTGGGTTCGGCCCTTTTCGGTCACTTCGGCGACCGTATCGGCCGCAAGAGTACCCTGGTCGCCTCGCTGCTGCTGATGGGCGTGTGCACCACCCTGATCGGCGTTCTGCCGGGTTACGACAGCATTGGCGCCTGGGCACCGGTCCTGCTGTGTGTCCTGCGCTTCGGCCAGGGCTTGGGGCTGGGCGGCGAATGGGGTGGTGCGGCGTTGTTGGCCACGGAGAACGCACCCAAAGGCAAGCGCGCGTGGTTCGGCATGTTCCCGCAACTGGGTCCATCCATCGGCTTTCTGGCGGCCAACGGCCTGTTCCTGACCCTGGCCGTGGTTCTGGATGATGAACAGTTCCGCTCATGGGGCTGGCGTATTCCGTTCCTGCTCAGCGCCGCACTGGTGATGGTCGGCCTGTACGTGCGCCTCAAGCTGCATGAGACCCCCGTGTTCGCCAATGCCATGGCACGCCAGGAACGGGTGAAGATCCCCCTGTTCGAGCTGTTCGGCCAATACTGGGCGCCCGTATTGCTGGGCGCTGGCGCGATGGTCGTGTGCTACGCGCTGTTTTACATCTCCACCGTGTTTTCCCTGAGTTACGGTGTGACAACGCTCGGCTACAGCCGCGAAACCTTCCTCGGCCTGCTGTGCTTCGCGGTGCTGTTCATGGCTGCCGCCACCCCGCTGTCGGCCTGGGCCAGCGACCGTTACGGGCGCAAACCGGTACTGATCATCGGTGGTGTGCTGGCGATCCTGTCAGGGTTCCTCATGGAACCGCTGCTGACCCAAGGTTCGACCTGGGGCGTGGCGCTGTTCCTGTGCATCGAGCTGTTTCTGATGGGCGTGACGTTTGCGCCGATGGGTGCGCTGTTGCCGGAGCTGTTCCCCACTCACGTGCGCTACACCGGCGCTTCGGCGGCCTACAACCTGGGCGGTATCGTCGGTGCGTCCGCAGCGCCGTTCTTCGCCCAGAAACTGGTGGCGATGGGCGGGTTGAGTTACGTCGGCGGTTATGTGTCCGGGGCGGCGGTGCTGAGTTTGATTGCGGTGCTGTGCCTGAAGGAAACGCGGCATAACGATTTGAATCAGGTCGCCTGACAGACCGCCATCGCGAGCAGGCTCGCTCCCACAGGTTGAGTGTCGTTCACAAAATGCTGGTACGACACATATCCCTGTGGGAGCGGGCTTGCCCGCGATGGCGCCCTCACTGACAAAACACCCCCCGAAAAACCACAACTTTCCCCCACCCATTGTCACCTCGCTCTACGCGCATCGGCTCATCCCCGCTATACTTCCCGGCTTTTCCTGAATAAATGCCAATAGGGTCCCGCCGCGCATGGATAAGACCTACCAGCCGCACGCCATTGAAACTTCCTGGTACAACACCTGGGAGTCAGAGAATTACTTCGCCCCGCAAGGCGCGGGCGAGTCCTACACCATCATGATCCCGCCGCCGAACGTCACCGGCAGCCTGCACATGGGTCACGGCTTCAACAACGCGATCATGGACGCCCTGATCCGTTTCCGCCGCATGCAGGGTCGCAACACCCTGTGGCAGCCGGGCACCGACCACGCCGGTATCGCCACGCAGATGCTGGTAGAGCGTCAGCTCGAAACCAAGGGCCAGAGCCGCCATGACCTGGGCCGCGAGAAATTTCTCGAGAAAGTCTGGGAGTGGAAGGATGAGTCCGGTGGCAACATCAGCCGTCAGATCCGCCGCCTCGGCTCGTCGGTTGACTGGAGCCGCGAGCGCTTCACCATGGACGACGGACTCTCGGAAGCCGTTAAAGAAGCTTTCGTACGCCTGCACGAAGACGGCCTGATCTACCGCGGCAAGCGCCTGGTCAACTGGGACACCAAGCTGCACACGGCGATTTCCGACCTCGAAGTGGAGAACCACGACGAGAAAGGTTTCCTGTGGAACCTGAAATACCCGCTGGCCGACGGCGCCAAGACCGCTGAAGGCAACGATTTCCTGATCGTCGCGACCACTCGCCCGGAAACCATGCTCGGCGACTCCGCCGTGGCCGTTAACCCGAACGATGAACGCTACAAAGCCCTGATCGGCAAATTTGTCGAGCTGCCACTGGTTGGCCGCCGTATCCCGATCATCGCCGACGATTACTGCGACCCTGAATTCGGCACCGGCTGCGTGAAAATCACCCCGGCCCACGACTTCAACGACTATGAAGTCGGCAAGCGTCACAACCTGCCGCTGCTGAACATCTTCGACAAGAACGCAGCCGTTCTTCCAGCGTGCCAGGTGTTCAACCTCGACGGCACGCTGAACGAAACCATCGACGGCAAGATCCCGGCCGAATATGCCGGTCTCGACCGCTTCGAAGCGCGCAAGCAGATCGTCGCCGCGTTTGACGCTGCCGGCCTGTTGGTCAGCGTTGACGATCACGCCCTGAAAGTGCCGAAAGGCGACCGCTCCGGCACCGTCATCGAGCCTTGGCTGACCGACCAGTGGTACGTGTCCACCAAGCCATTGGCCGAGCCTGCGATTGCCGCCGTTGAAGACGGCCGTATCCAGTTCGTGCCGAAACAGTACGAAAATATGTACTTCTCGTGGATGCGCGACATCCAGGACTGGTGCATCAGCCGCCAGCTGTGGTGGGGCCACCGGATTCCGGCCTGGTACGACGAGTCGGGCAAGGTCTACGTCGGTCGCGACGAAGCCGAAGTTCGGGCCAAGCACAACCTCGGACCGGACGTTGCGCTGCAACAGGACAATGACGTTCTCGACACCTGGTTCAGCTCGGGCCTGTGGACGTTCTCCACCCTCGGCTGGCCGGAAAAAACCGAGTTCCTGAAGAAATTCCACTCCACCGACGTCCTGGTGACCGGCTTCGACATCATTTTCTTCTGGGTTGCCCGGATGATCATGCTCACCATGCATTTGGTGAAAAACGAAGACGGCACGCCGCAGGTACCGTTCAAGACGGTGTACGTTCACGGCCTGGTGCGTGACGGCCAAGGCCAGAAAATGTCCAAGTCAAAGGGCAACGTCCTTGACCCGCTGGACATCATCGACGGCATCGAGCTGGAAGAACTGGTGCAGAAACGCACCTCCGGCATGATGCAGCCGAAACTGGCGAAGAAGATCGAGAAGCAGACCCGCGACGAGTTCGCCGAAGGCATCGCCAGCTACGGCACCGACGCCCTGCGCTTCACCTTCTGCTCGCTGGCGTCCACCGGTCGTGACATCAAGTTCGACATGGGTCGCGTCGAAGGCTATCGCAACTTCTGCAACAAGATCTGGAACGCGGCGCGCTACGTGCTGGACAAGGGCGAAGACTGCGGCCAGAACGGCGAAGCCTTTGAGCTGTCCCTGGCTGACCGCTGGATCATTTCGCAGCTGCAACGCACCGAAGCCGAAGTGACCCGCCAGCTTGACCAGTTCCGTTTCGACCTGGCCGCGCAAGCCTTGTACGAGTTCATCTGGAACCAGTATTGCGACTGGTACCTGGAACTGTCCAAGCCTGTGCTGTGGGACGAAAACGCACCGGTCGAACGCCAGCGCGGCACCCGTCGCACCCTGGTTCGCGTACTGGAAGTCGCCCTGCGCCTGGCGCACCCGTTCATGCCGTTCATCACCGAAGAAATCTGGCAGCGCATCGCGCCGCTGGCGGGCATCGATGGCAAGACGATCATGCTGCAACCTTGGCCGGTGGCCAACGAAACACGCATCGATCAGGCCGCCGAAGATGACATCGAATGGCTCAAGGGCCTGATGCTCGGCACTCGCAACATCCGTGGCGAAATGAACATCGGCCCGGGCAAACCGCTGCCGCTGTTCCTGAAGAACGTCAGCGCCGAGGATCAGCGTCGCCTGACCGAGAACGAAGCCCTGCTGAAGAAGCTGGCCCGCCTCGAATCGATCACCGTGCTGGCTGCTGGCGAAGAAGCACCGCTGTCCGCTACCGCTCTGGTCGGCGAGATGGAAGTGCTGGTGCCAATGGCCGGCTTGATCGACAAAGGTGCGGAACTGGCGCGTCTGGACAAGGAAATCCAGCGTCTGCAAGGTGAAGTGCAACGTGTCGGCGGCAAGCTGTCCAACGCCGGTTTCGTTGACAAGGCGCCAGCCGAAGTCATCGAGAAAGAACGCGCCAAACTGGCCGAGGCCGAACAGGCCCTGGGCAAACTGGCCGAGCAGCATGCGCGGATTGCCAGTTTGTAACGGCAAGTCGCGATGAAAGAGGGAGGCCCGGGTGGCCTCCCTTTTTTATCCAAAAACACAACAAATCCCCTGTAGGAGCTGCCGCAGGCTGCGATCTTTTGATTTTGTTTTAAATCAAAATCAAAAGATCGCAGCCTGCGGCAGCTCGCCATACCCGAATCGACCACACCCATGACCGCCCCCCGCCCCCCCAAGCCTGCGCGCAAAAAGCCTGCTCCGAAGACTCCGGCCACGGCCGTCTCCCCGAAGGAAAAGGCCAGCCTGCATCCGCGCAATCGCCATCAGGGTCGCTACGACTTTCCGGCGCTGATCAAAAGCGCCCCGGAACTGAAGAAATTCGTGATCATCAATCCGTACGGCAAGGAAAGCATCGACTTCGCCAGCCCGGAAGCCGTGCGGGTGTTCAACCGCGCACTGCTCAAGTCGTTCTATGGCATCGCTCACTGGGACATTCCGGCCGACTACCTGTGCCCACCGGTGCCAGGCCGTGCCGATTACGTGCACTTCCTCGCCGACCTGCTGGCCAGCAGCAATGACGGTGTGATCCCCCGGGGCGCCGCCGTGAAGGTACTGGACATCGGTATGGGCGCCAACTGCGTGTATCCGCTGATCGGTTACAGCGACTATCGCTGGCAGTTCCTTGGTTCCGATATCGATGCGACCGCCATTGCCGCGGCGAAGGCCATCATTCAATCCAATGGCCTGAACAAAGCGATCCAGGTACGCCAGCAGAGCAACCCCAAGCAGATCCTCACAGGCCTGCTGGAGAGCGCAGAGCGGTTCGACCTGACCATGTGCAACCCGCCATTCCACGCCTCGCTGGACGAGGCCACACGGGGCAGCACGCGCAAATGGCGCGCCCTGGGCAAGGCCGATCCGAAACGCAAGCTGCCGGTGTTGAACTTTGGCGGCCAGTCGGCCGAGTTGTGGTGCGAAGGCGGTGAAGTACGCTTCGTGACCCAACTGGTCAGCGAAAGCGTGCAAGTCGCTCAGCAGGTGCTGTGGTTCAGTACATTGGTATCAAAGGCGTCCAACCTGCCAGCGATCCAGACCGCCCTGAAAAAGGCCGGTGCCCTGGAAAGCCAGGTAGTGGAAATGTCCCAAGGGCAGAAGCAGAGCCGCTTCGTCGCCTGGACCTTCCAGAACAAAGCGCAGCAACAAACCTGGCGCCAGGCGCGATGGAGCAACGCTTCAGCGTAGTGAGCGCTTTATCGCGCCCACAAAAAAACCGTGCCCGGATCGCTCCGGCGCACGGTTTTTTTTAACAAGTCTTACTTGTTAACAGCGTCGGTCAGGCCTTTGGCCACAACCAGCTTGATCACTTTCTTGGCAGCGATTTCGATGGCAGCGCCAGTCGAAGGGTTACGGCCAGTACGGGCAGGGCGCTCAGTCACTTTCAGTTTGCCGATACCTGGCAGAGTGATTTCGCCGCCGTTTTCCAGCTGATCGGCAACGATTTGGCCCAGTTGGTCCAGAGCGTTACGCGCGGTGGTTTTCGGCGCGTCGATAGCTTCAGCGATGTCGGCGATCAGTTGGTCTTTAGTAAGAGCCATTTAGTGTTCCTTCCCTATCAAATTCATATGGATTGCAGAGTGCAATGTCAGCCATCGAGCCCGATCTTCTGGATCTGGCACCCTCGGCCAAATAACCTCGGGATCGGGGTTATAGATACCGAAATCAGGGTTTGGTTCGACCTGACAAAAGCTGACTGCAGGCTTAACGCAGTGACTTCGCGCAAGACCGGGCAAAACTAGCACAGAGACGTGGAAATATCCGCCTCTAGCTACCCATTTGGTCAGCTTTATTGCGCTAAAACATGAAAAAAACGCATAAGCGCCGCCGGTCGCCCGCCAATTGCCCTTCGCACCGCGCCAAAACCAGTGGTTGCGGTACACTGGGCGCTTTTTCGGGGGAGCACGCCCTCCTCTCTTCATTCAGCCGAGAAGCCCATGCCGATCCGTCATTGCATCGTCCACCTGATCGACAAAAAACCCGACGGCACACCTGCAGTTCTCCACGCCCGTGACTCTGAACTGGCTGAGTCCGCGGCCATCGAGAACATGCTCGCCGACCTCAATGAAAGCTATAACGCCAAACAGGGTAAAGCCTGGGGCCTGTTCCATCCGGAATCCGGCGCGTTCCCCTTCAGCGGCTGGCTGAAGGAGTACCTGGAGGGCGGCCAGGATTTCACCGCATTCAGCCGCGTGGCGGTCGAGCACCTGCAAAAACTGATGGAAGAGTCGAACCTGTCGGTCGGCGGCCACGTGCTGTTCGCGCACTATCAGCAAGGCATGACCGACTACCTGGCCATCGCCCTGCTGCACCACAGTGAAGGCGTGGCCGTGACCGACGAACTGGACGTGACCCCGTCCCGTCACCTGGACCTGGGTCAATTGCACCTGGCGGCGCGGATCAACGTTTCCGAGTGGCAGAACAACAAACAATCCAAGCAGTACATTTCGTTCATCAAAGGCAAGAACGGCAAAAAGGTTTCGGAGTATTTTCGCGACTTCATTGGCTGCCAGGAAGGCGTCGACGGTCCGGGTGAAACCCGCACCCTGCTCAAAGCCTTCAGTGATTTCGTCGAAAGCGAAGACCTGCCGGAAGACGACGCACGCGAGAAGACCAAGACCCTGGTGGATTACGCCAGCAGCCAGGCCAAACTCGGCGAACCGATGGGTCTGGAAGAGTTGTCGGGACTGATCGACGAAGAACGCCCGAAGGCCTTCTACGATCACATCCGCAACAAGGATTACGGCCTGTCGCCGGAAATCCCGGCTGACAAACGCACCCTGAACCAGTTCCGCCGTTTCACCGGCCGCGCCGAAGGCCTGTCGATCAGTTTCGAAGCCCACCTGCTGGGCTCGAAGATCGAGTACGACGAAGAAGCCGGCACGTTGATCATCAAGGGCCTGCCCACTTCGCTCACCGATCAGCTGAAGCGTCGCAACTGATGCTCGGCGGCGTACTGAAAAAATTCCTGCTGATCCTGCTGGTGGTCGTGGCTTACCAGAACTGGGGCAAGATCGAGCGAGTGTTCAACCCTTCGCAAGTGGTACCTGCACAGACGCAGGCCCAGGCCAACGTCGTGCTCTACGCCACCGATTGGTGTGGTTACTGCAAGCTGACCCGGCGCTTTCTCGATCAGAAAGGCATTCCGTACAAGGAATTCGATATCGAGAAGGATGCCGTCGCGCGCGGGGACTATGCAGCCTTGGGTGGCGGCGGGATTCCGATCATCGATGTAAACGGAACCCTGATTCGCGGGTATGACCCGGATGCGATTCTGGCGGCACTGAAATAACTCTGTAGGAGCAGCCGGTCGACGCTCGATTGCTCGCGATGAATCCGAAAATACCGCGGGGTATCAGGCTCGCCGCGTAATCGTTGACGACCATCGTCGGAACGCCGCCCGGAGCAAGCTCGCTCCTACAAGGGATCTTCAGATTGCTTCGATACGGAAACCAAACCGCGGGAAGTGCACATGCACCACACCGCCACGCTCGTCCTCGCGCTGTACAATCAGCTCTTCGCGGCCGGCAAACAACAACTCCCCCGCCACCGGATCAACGCCATAGTCCGTGGCTGCAATCACTACCTGCTGCCCCGCCTTGAATCCATTGGGATCGACGAACTGCTCATCCGGCAATGCCGCTGGCGTGGACGCGCGCGCCACTGCCAGAGCCTCCTCGGAGCTCATCTCGCTGGACGCACCATGACCGAAGCCCAAAACCCTCGCATGCCAGGCGGCAACCGCCGGATAAGCATCGACCAAGGGTGCCGTGACCGACGTCGCCTTGAGAAACCACAGTGAATGAGCCAGGGCGAAGTCGGCAATCGACGGTTCGCCAAACAGGTAATCGCCTTCTTCGCGCTGCAACTGTTGCTCCAGGCGAGACATGATCGTTGGCCACTGGTGTTTGGCCTGCTCGGCGGACAACCTGGTCGCGCTGCCACCACTGAACAAACCGGCGCGGTCGGCGATAAACGCCTTGATCGCTTCCGGCGACAAATTGCCAAAGCGCACCGCTATCGATTCCGGCTGGAACACCAGGCTGACCGCATGCTGGAACACCACTGAGTCGGCCCAGGCTGCAAATGACGCGGTGATCATTTCTTGACCCTCAGGGAAGAACGCCGGCAAGGCTTTTTCCTGTTCCAGTCGCCCGGCAATCAATGCCGTGTCGCAATAGATATCTGCACCGACCTGCAACACCGGTGTCTTGCGGTAGCCACCGGTCAGCGCCGTGAGATCCGGTTTGGGCATCACTGGCGAGATCTTCACCGAGCGCCAGGACAAGCCCTTGAAGCCCAGCAGCAGGCGGGCCTTCTCGGCAAAGGGGGACGTCGGGTAATGATGCAGAATCAACTCGGACATGCTCGGCTCCGCCGCAAGGATCAGGAATCCGCAGCTTAGCGCGCAATCACCTGGCAGCCTACAGATCTGCCTGATGGGAACTGATCATTCAGAGTGATAAGCCAGAGGCGGCGTTCGCTGCGTTCGCCACCAGGCATTCCTTGGCACTCTTCTTGAGTTTTTTGATCAGCCGTTCCTGACGCAACGCATCGCTTTTGTCGCGACAGCGTTCGGTGTAGACCAGGGCCATGGCAGGGCTGGAAAGAAAGAACCGTGCGCCCTTGCCGCTTTGATGCTTGGCGAAGCGACGCAGGGGATCATCGCTGATCCCACAATAGAGCGAACCGTTGGCCGCGCGAACGAGGTAGACGAACCAGGTTTTGCCCGCGCAGGTGTCGGCGTCGACAGGGCTTTCGCTGAGGGTGGTCACGTAACGATCCGGGCTTGAGGGAAAACAGGCCGCAATCTTATCAGCGACTGGCCTGGAATGCCTTCAGCCCCTTCAATGCCTGGGTGCGAACGGCGTTGCGCACCAGTGGCGTCCAGCCCAGCAACAGACCTTTGAAACCCAGCGCCTGACGCGACCAGGCCCACAGATCAAAACGGTCATGATGCTCGCAGATCTTGCCATCACGAAAGACGAAACGCGCCTGGATATCGTTGACCACGGTGTTGCCGGTCTGGCTGAACAGATAGGTCGCGACCCAATGGGCACCACCGGTGCGCTCATCGGCGTGAACATGATCGAAGGTCAGGGAAAAATCCTTGGCCCGAGTGGTCAGCATGCGCCACATGTCACCGGCATCGCGACCGCGAAGCTCGCCGAACGCCGGGTCGCTGAACACCACATCATCGGTGTAGCAGGCAGCCATGGCTTCGGCATCCAGGCGCTGGAAAGCCTGGTAGAAACGGGTGATCAAGACGCTATGGGCTTCACTCATTTGCGGGTTCCCCAGGATTTGCATAATGGCTTCGAAAGATTGCCTGCACGATAGTCTGCAAATGCATCGAACACTATCGGCATTCATGACGAAAATAACGCGATGATTATTCCTGTCATTTCAGTACGACATTCCGTTGTCCCGGGCGTAGGAAAAAAGATCAACATCCGTGGAAATACCCAGCCGGTGCATGGCCATGTTCTTTTGTTTACTGATGGTCGACACGCTGCGATTGAAATGAATGGCGATTTCGCTGACGGTCATGCCACTGGCGAGCATTCGAACCACTTCGTGCTCCTTGGCTGACAGTGGCGATTCGTGCAGTTGATTGCAGGTGTTGGCCAGCAGTGTGCGCAGGGACTCGCTGAGGTAGCGGCGCCCTGCCTGCACCGCATTGATTGCCAGGGGCAACTCAGTCGCCGATGCGGTTTTGGCGACGACGGCCATCACCCCTTGAGCCAACGCAGCCCTTGCTGTCGCCACACTGGTAAACATCGTCACCAGAATGATCGGCAAGGCCGGGTAACGGCGCTGAATCGTACTCAACATTTTCAAGCCATCGGCCTGCTGCCCCCCCGGCATGGAGAAATCCGTGATCAGCAGGTCGCAGGGCGTGCTTGAAAGCAGATTCATCAGGCTGTCGACACTGTCGGCCTCACCGACGATCACACATCGTCGACTGGCGTTGATGAGTATGCGCAGCCCGACACGAACGACGGAATGGTCGTCAGCAATAACGACTCGCATTGTGGGATACCTCCTGCTTGTGGCGCGAAGGCGCGGAAAATAGCGCCGTTCTTACCCATTCCACAACGCCCCGAAAAAACCTCTAACGTCGCCCCCTCAATGTATTCAATGAGCTGACTCTTTGCCCATCTAACAAACAGATGGTTCCTACATTGCAGCGCGCTGAAGACTACGCATGAGGATTACAACCAAAGGATTCCTCGTTAGAAAACGTTACGTAGTCCGCAACACCCTTTCATACATACCCCCCTCTCTTTTCGTACTAGTTGCATTCCTCCCGCTCCGCCTGCTCGATAAATTGTCGCCTGCCAAGCAGTCCGGCCGTAGCCGTAAAGAACTGCGCTCACTCTCTGCCTGACTATCGAATACGTGAACAAGACGCCAATGACCCTGCGCGCTGCATTCTTACTCACGCAATCCCTGCGCTACCTGTATCGCGAGCCATGCCAACGGTCTTTTATCCGGGAATTTCAATGAGAGACATCAAGACAATATTGTTGAAGCAAGTGCGCCGTTTGACCCATACGGGTATCGGTGCCTGCGCTCTGTTATGGACCGCACAGGTCCACGCCGACGGCATGGTGCCCGATACTTCAGTGGTCATCGTCAATGAAGCCAACGGGGAAACCGCTGTCTCTGTAACCAATACCGATAGCAGCCTGGCGCTGCTGCACGTCACCCTCGAAGACATTCCCGAAGACACCGAGCCTTTGGTGTTCGTGACGCCCCCCTTGGCACGCGTTGAAGCCTCCGGGACGCAGTTGGTGCGCTTCATCCTGCAATCAGAAAAGCCCCTGCTCACCCAGCGTTTGAAGCGGGTGATTTTTGAAGGCATCCCACAAGGCAAATCTGCTCCCGAAGCCGGGCATGCCCGTGTCGGCGTGACGGTGCGCCAGAACCTGCCGGTCATCCTTCACCCCGCAGGCCTGGCGCCCAACCGCACACCATGGACCGACCTGAAATGGTCGCTGCAGGATGGTCAACTGACCGTACGCAACGAAACACCTTATGTCGTACGTCTGGCTCAGGAAGTGCAACTGTTGCCTTCCGGGAGCGGTGCAATGCTACCGCGAACCTACGTACTGCCTGGAGACCACATCAGCGTTCCGGTCCCCGTAAAGGCTGCCACCCAGGTTCGAATTCATCCCGCGACCGTCTATGGCTTTGCCGTGCCTCCCTATGACGCGCTGCTCGCCCCCTGAAACTGACACCACCGATAGCGCCGTTCAGGGAATAGCTGGCGCCAATACTTCAAGGTGACGGCCTGTTTTTCCGTCGCTACATGCAGGTCTGAAGCCGTAGCGGAATAGGCCAGCACACAGGCAAACCCCAAGTGAACCTCATGAACACCGTATTGAAATACCGTGATGGCGAAGCCATGCCTGCGATTCGGGCGATCCGCAAACTCCCTCATCTGTCGCGACTTCGTACCGGCATGGTGTTGCTGCTAAGCAATGTAGTGATGGGGACCGACGCCTATGCCGAAGATCTCAATGACGCTTCGTTGCAGACTTCGTTCGACCAGAAGATGCTGACACAACGCGGTATCGACCCAGGCCTTGCAACCCTGCTGCTGGCCGCTCCGAACTTCACCGCCGGCCGACATCCGATCACCCTCATGGTCAATGGTATGCGCCGTGGCCGGGTGGACGTCACGTTCAACCGCGAAGGCGACTTGTGCTTTGACCGTGCCCTGCTCGATGCGGCAAACCTGACTGTGCCCCCCACCCCGGCCAACGACAAAGGCTGTTTCGATGTCCTCGCCACCTGGTCGCAAACCCGAATCGAACAAGACCCGGCCAACCTCGGCCTGTCATTGATCGTGCCCACCCAGGCGATACGTCCGACGGTCCGGGATATCTCGGGTTATCAAACCGGCGGCGTCGCCGGGTTACTCAACTACGACGTCAACAGCCTTCACAGCCAATACGGCAGTCAATCGAACCGTTACATCTCGGCCAATACCGAAGCCGGTTTCAATGCCGGCGACTGGATTGTGCGCAGTCGTCAGGTGCAGACCTGGCAGAACGATGTGTCCCGTACCACTCACCTGGCGGCTTACGCCCAGCGCACCTTTGCCAGCCATGAGACGGTGCTTCAAGCGGGCCAGGTCAATCTCTACAACCCGGTACTGGCCGGCGCGCAGATCACCGGTGTCCAGGTCATGACCGAGCAGGCGCTCCAGGTCGACAGCCAAAGCAATCCCATCGAAGGGATTGCCCGCAGCCAGGCTCAGGTCGAAATTCGCCAGAACGGTTCGCTGATCCACTCGACCGTGGTGCCGGCCGGGCCGTTTTCCCTGAGTAACGTGCGTCGGCTCGACAGTCGCTCCGATGTTGAAGTCACCGTCAAGGAAGCGGATGGCAGCGAGCAACGCTTCACAGTTCCCGTCGCCATGCTCGGCGTTGGCCTGCCGGCACCCGGTTTTTCGTTGGCCGCAGGCCAGGTACGCAGTCTCGGCGTGGCACAGAGCGGCGACCCATGGGTGATCAGCGGCGGCTGGAGCGGAGCACTCAACCCGTATGCCCTGCTCAGCGCCGGCGCCACGGGGACCGCCGACTACCGTGCAGCGGGCGCAGGTCTTGGCCTGCTGACGGGGCCCGGCACACAGATCCAGACCACCCTGCAAGCGGCCGACACCAGCACCCGCGAAGCCGACAGAGGGCTTCAGGCCGACCTGAATATTTCGCAACGCCTGGGTGAGCAGTGGTCGATCAATGCCGGAACTTCGCACCGGACCGTCGGTTATCGCGAACTGTCCGAGGCCGTGTTCGACACTCAGTCGGAACGTAGCCAGTCGCGTTACCGTGATCGGCAAAGCCTGTCGCTGGCCTGGTCATACCCAGGGCTTGGCGCGTTCAGCAGCGGCTTCAATCGTTCAACGACATTCGACGGACAGAACAGCAGCCGCGCGCTGGCGTCCTGGGGCACCCAGATCGGCGGCGTGTCGGTGTCGGCCACGGCACAATGGCAAGTCAATGGCACCCAACGCAGTGACGACAGCGTTTACCTGAGTTTCAGTATTCCGCTGGGTGAAAATCGTCGGGCGCGCACTTGGGTACGCAGCTCCGCAGGCGAATACCGCAGCGGTGTCGGCTTGAACGAACAGGTCAACGATCAGTTGAGTTACCGGGTCGGTGTTGAGCACGACACACGAGACAAACAAGTGCAGTCCTCGGCGGGGGTTTCCCTGCTGCCGCGCTACAGCCAATTGGATTTGAGCTACACCCGCTCCGATGCCGAACACTCCAGTTACCAGATTGGCGCGCGTGGCGGCGCCGTGTTGCACGGCGACGGTTTGACGTTATCGCCATATGCCGTGCGGGACACCTTCGCGCTGCTTTCGGTGGGCGATACGAGCGCCATCAAAGTCTCGACCCCCAGCGGTCCGGTCTGGACCGATTGGCAGGGCCAGGCCGTGGTTCCTCAAGTGAGCGCCTATGGTCGCAGCCCGGTAGAAGTCGACACCCGCTCGCTGCCGCGCAACCTCGATATCAACAACGGACTGGCCGTGGTTTGGGCCGGGCGCGGCGCCGTCGACAAGGTTGAATTCGGTGTCACGTTGACCCGCCGTGCCTTGCTCAAAGTCACCACCGACAACGGTGCCCCCCTGCCCCGTGGCGCGACGGTTAGCACCGCAAACGGAGAGTTCGTCACGCTCGCTCAAGAAGGCGGCCTGGTGTTTCTGCCCAACGTCCTGGACACCCGCGACCTGTGGATAACCGCACCGGGGCTTGAGCGCTGCGAACTGCGTTTCGAACTGCCGGCCAAGGCCAATACCCAGGTGTATTACGAGACCGCTGCCGCCCAGTGCCGGACTCTTTAAGGATGATTCTATGAAGCTGTCCCACCCTTTGCTGTTAACACTCGGCACCTTGATGTTGAGCGGACTTGCGCCACAGGCCTGGGCGCTCACCGATGAATGCCAGCTCGCCCTGAGTCAGCCGGTACTCGATTACGGTTTGACGAATAGGGCTATACGCGCCAATGGCTCCGCAGAGCGAACCCTGGGCGAGCGCCGCCTGAGTCTGAACCTGAGCTGCCCACAACCCACCGACATGACTCTGTTCTACCGCGCCATGGCCGCGACCGCAGAGCGCTTTCACTTTGCCGAACACGGCAGCTATGCCGTGCGCATGAGTGACGCTGTGCTCGATGGGCAACCGGTGGACCTGGGCCTGATTTCCGCCGTTGGCCAGGTACCCGAAGCCGCCGCTTCGAGTCTGCTTTGGCGACCGCAGCAAGCCATCGTTCCGGTTCGGGGCGGTGTGGCGGTGCAAGGGCAAAGTCTGTCGGCGCAACTGGAACTGACAGCCTGGGCGCAGGAAAAAGCGTTGCAGGTGCGTGACGCCGTTGTCTGGGAAACCACCGGCCTGTTCGATGCGGTCGCTACGGGACGCTCAAGGGAGATAACCCTGCGCGCCAGTTTCGCGCCCGCCGCGTGCAACGTGGAACTGTCCAATGGCGGCCTGGTGGATTTCGGCCGGTTATCAAAAAACGACCTGAACCCTGACAGGAACACCCGATTGCCACCCAAGGATTTAACCCTGCGAGTTGGCTGCGACGCTCCGACACAATTTGCCCTGGTCATGCATGACAACCGCTCAGGCACGGCGACGGTCAACAGCGAGATTTACTACGGGCTGGGACTGGATAACCGCAGCAACAAGATCGGCCTGTACTCACTGAATGTCGATCCCGCCAACGCCAGCGCGGACAGCTTTGCCCGCGTGTATCGAACCGACTCCACCACCCAGGGCGTGGCCTGGAGCACCTCCAGTTCGAACCCCATACCGATCGCCCGGAAAAGCTACCTGGGCTTTACCGACAGCGCCGCCAGCACCGCAGGGGCCGCCTCGATCCAGAACCTCACAACCACGGTGACAGTCGATGCCGTCATTGCCCCCACCGCCAGTCTGGACCTGAGCACCGCCGTTCACCTCGACGGCTCAGCGACGATCGAAATGCTTTACCCGTAACACTCACCCTGCCTTGTTGAAGCCAAGGTGCAATCACGCGCCCCGGGCCATTCAAGGTCAACAACAGTAGTAAGGAAGTTTCATCCATGAAAAAGTACTTCGCAGCACTCACCACAACAGCACTGATCAGTGCCGCGCCTTTTGCGCTCGCAGCGTCGAGCACTGACCTGACGGTTACAGGCATCATCACACCTGTCGCTTGCACGCCGACCTTCTCCGGCGGCGGTGTCATTGATCTCGGCAAGATCTCGTCAGGAGACCTTAATAAAGAAAGCAATACACTGGTTGGGAAACATCCAATTCAACTGGTCGTATCCTGTGATGCTTCAGCCAAGTTCGCACTGAATCCAATTGACAATAAAGACGGCACATCTTCGGGTGATTGGTTTGGCCTCGGTCTGACCCCCGCCAACGAACCGTTGGGCTACTTTTTCCCCAAAGTCATGCAAGTCAAAGACGGGGCAACTTCGCTGGATGCAATCAAATCAGACGACGGCGGATCAACCTGGGAGAAAGCAACTGATGCTCAAGCGGGATATCTCTTGTCCGTTGCCGCTACTGGCGGCAACGCACCGATTGATGCAAAAGATGTCACCTTTGATTTTGAGGTCGACACCTACATTGCCCGCACCGACTCGCTGACCCTGAACGACGAAGTCACCATTGATGGCTCCGCGACGTTCGAAGTGAAATACCTCTAAGGACCAAGGCGCTGAACCGTTCGCTGCCTGTATGAACGGGCGGTTCAGTACCTATACCTTCTTCTCAAAAAGGAATTTACCGATGAAACGTATCCCTACAGCCCTGACCGCAGCGCTGTTGCTGAGCACGACGACTTGCGCCCTGGCCGCATCTACCGCCGATATGACTGTCAACGGCACAATCACTCCAGTCGCCTGCACCCCGTTCTTTTCCAATAACGGTCTTGTCGACTACGGAAAAATATCCCGGCAGGACCTGAACGTAGACAAAAGGACGCAACTGCGTGATCAATTCCTTGACCTCAACATCAGTTGCAACGCTGCGGCCCGTTTCGCGTTGATCATGCGGGACAACCGGGAAGGCTCGGCCATCGTCAACAGTGAGATCTATTACGGCCTGAATTTCGACCGCAGCGACAACAGGATTGGGCTGTTTTCGTTGCACTTCGATCCCGCCAGCACCGTAGTGGACGCTTGGCCTGAAGTCTATCGAACCGACTCCACCACTGGAGGGCGGGCGTGGAGTTCATCCAGGTCGAGCCCCATACCGATTGCCGCAAAAAGCTATCTGGGCTTCACCCATGTGGCAGGCAGCACCGCAGGCCCTGTCGCGATTCAGAACCTGAGCAGTCAGGTCACGATCGTCACGGTCATTGCCCCCACCTCAACACTGGACTTGAGTGACGATGCAACACTCGACGGCTCCGCGACCCTGGAGGTTGTCTATTTATAGGTGTGCGTCGCGATTAAATTTTCTCACTGCTGACCTGCACATACAGCGCCCGCCCGGCACCGAGCCCGGCGATGATCGCACCGAGGCCAATGACGCCAAAAATCCAGCCCACGGCCGTCCAGCCGCCGGTCCAGTCATGCACGATACCGACCGCGAACGGCCCCATGGACGCCAGGGTGTAACCGAAGCCCTGGGCCATGCTCGACAGGTTCGCCGCCACATGGGAGTCCCGCGAGCGCAACACAATCAGGGTCAATGCCAGGCTGAACGTGGCACCCTGCCCCAGCCCCAGCACGATCGCCCAACCCCACAAGCCTTCGATCGGCGCATACAGACAACCGAACAGACCAGCGAGGGTCAGCGCCATCACGATCACAATCGCCAGCCGCTGATCCTTGCCGCGCGTTGCCAGCCATGGCGCGGCGAGAGAGCTGACCAGTTGCACGATCACCGAACCCGACAGCACCAGCCCAGCCTGGGTCGGGGTCAGCCCGCGCCCGATCAGGATCGACGGCAACCAGCCGAACACGATGTAGGCCAGGGACGATTGCAGGCCCATGTACAAGGTCACTTGCCAGGCCAGCGGGTCGCGCAGCAATCCCCGAACGCGATAGGCGACGTTGTGCGCGCCGTGTTTCTGGCCGACTTGCGGCAACCAGAACAGCGCGGCGGCCAATGCCGGGATGACCCAGAAGCCGAGCCCCAGCGCCCAGCTCTTGTCGAAATGCTCACTGAGCGGCACGGTCGCACCCGCCGCCATCGCCGCGCCCAGACACAGGGCCATGGTGTAGACGCCGGTCATGGTCCCGGCCTGTTTCGGGAAGTCGCGTTTGACGATGCCCGGCAGCAACACCCCGATCACGCCGATGCTGGCACCGGCGAGCACGCTGCCGGCAAACAATCCCATCTCGCCAAAAGAACTGCGCAGGATGATCCCGCCCGCCAGAGTCAGAAGAATGCCCAGCACCACCCGCTCCGCACCAAATCGCCGCGCCAGCACGGGTGCCAAGGGCGCAAACAGGCCAAGACAAAGCACCGGCAACGTGGTCAGCAATCCCGCAGCAGATGCCGACAAGCCGAGGGACTTCGACACTTCGCTGAGCATCGGCGCCATGCTCGACAGCGCCGGGCGCAGGTTCAGCGCCACCAGAATCAGCCCCAGCAGCAACAGCCACGGCCGGCGCAGAACCGGGTGGGTTTGCTGGACCTGTTCGTCATCGGCCTCGGCATCGATCAGCAGCTCTTCCAGCTCTGCCGAGCGTTTTGAGGCTGCGGATAAATCACTGCGGTGCATGGACTTCTCGGTTTCAAGGTTCATTGATCAACTGCCTCGACAGGGCTTTAGCCCGTTCCGGGTCGCGTTGTTCGACGGCATCGAGCAACTCGATGTGCAGGTCGAACACTTCCTGGCGGCGCGGGACGACGCTCAGGGTCTGGCGCAACTGCGCGCCGACGATGCTGGAGAAATAGCGGTACAACTCGCTGAGGGTCGGGTTATGCGCGGCGTCCACCAAGCGGCGGTGAAACACCAGATCGCAGGCGATGTAGGTGTCGAGATCGCCGTGGTAGTGGCTACCGCTGACACCCAGCGCCTCGCGCAATGCAACCAGGTCTTCATTGGTGCGGCGCACGGCTGCCAGGCCGACGGCCTCGACTTCAAGGATGTGCCGGGTCTCGCGAGCCTGTTCAAGCGAACAACGGGACAACGCCTTGAGCGTGTCCAGCGGATCGACCACCGCCCGCAGGTAACTACCATCGCCCTGACGGATCTCGATCAACCCGGAAAACGCCAACACACGCATGGCTTCGCGCACGGTGTTGCGGCTGATGCCCAGCTCGGCGGACAACTCAGGCTCGGTGGGCAAGCGCTGGCCCACTACCCAAACGCCTTGGTTGATACGCAGGCGCAGTTGGTCGAGGGCCTGATCGACCAGGGATCGTTTTACCAATGGAGAGATTTCAGACATGGAATTCGCCCTCTCATCCAATCATAGGATGAATTTTCTGACATGTTAGTCAGGTTAAGCTACCCACACAACCCCCCGTAGGAGCTGCCGCAGGCTGCGATCTCTTGATCTTCGCGTTTTAAAAACAAAATCAAAAGATCGCAGCCTGCGGCAGCTCCTACATGGATGGACACAAAAACGCAGACAAAAATAAACCCGGAACTCAGTCCGGGTTTATTTCAGTGCCTGGGTTCGATCAATGCAGGATCTGGCTCAGGAACAGCTTGGTCCGTTCATTCTGCGGCTTGTCGAAGAAGTCGTTCGGCGCCGCCTGCTCGACGATTTCGCCCTTGTCCATGAAGATCACGCGGTTGGCCACGGTGCGGGCGAAGCCCATTTCGTGGGTCACGCAGAGCATGGTCATGCCGTCTTCGGCCAGGCCGATCATGGTGTCCAGTACCTCTTTCACCATCTCCGGGTCGAGTGCCGAGGTCGGTTCGTCGAACAGCATGATTTTCGGCTTCATGCACAGCGCGCGGGCGATCGCCACACGCTGCTGCTGACCACCGGACAGTTGCCCCGGGAATTTATGCGCCTGCTCCGGAATGCGTACGCGTTCCAGGTAGTGCATGGCAATTTCCTCGGCCTTGCGCTTGGGCATCTTGCGCACCCACATCGGCGCCAGGGTGCAGTTCTGCAAAATGGTCAGGTGCGGGAACAGGTTGAAGTGCTGGAACACCATGCCGACTTCACGGCGGATCGCCTCGATCTGCTTGAGGTCGTTGGTCAGCTCTACGCCATCGACCACGATGCGGCCCTGCTGGTGCTCTTCCAGACGGTTGAGGCAGCGGATCGTGGTGGACTTGCCGGAGCCCGACGGGCCGCACAGCACGATACGTTCGCCCTGCTTGACGTTGAGGTTGATATCTTTGAGCACGTGGAACTGGCCGTACCACTTGTTCACGCCCTGCATCTGAATAATGCCTTCAGGGCTCACAGGCTTTTTGATTGCTTCGCTCATTGGAGAACTTCCTAAATTAGGTACGGCGCTTCAGCGCTTGTGGCCAGTGTCGAGCTTGCGTTCCAGATGCATGGAATAGCGCGACATACCAAAACAGAAAATCCAGAACACCAGGGCGGCGAACACATAGCCTTCAGTGGCCATGCCCAGCCATTTCGGATCGGCGGCGGCTTGCTTGACGCTGTTGAGCAGGTCGAACAGGCCGATGATGATCACCAGGCTAGTGTCCTTGAACAGCGCAATGAAGGTGTTGACGATGCCGGGGATCACCAGCTTCAGGGCTTGCGGCAGAATCACCAGGCCCATGCTGCGCCAGTAGCCCAGCCCCATCGCCGCAGCCGCTTCGTACTGCCCCTTGGGAATCGCTTGCAGACCACCGCGCACCACCTCGGCCACGTAGGCCGACTGGAACAGGATCACGCCGATCAGCGCCCGCAGCAGTTTGTCGAAGTTCATGCCTTCAGGCAGGAACAACGGCAGCATCACCGAGGACATGAACAGCACCGTGATCAACGGCACGCCGCGCCAGAACTCGATGAAGGTCACGCAGACCACGCGAATCGCCGGCATGTTCGAACGACGACCGAGGGCCAGGACAATCCCCAGCGGCAGCGCACCGGCGATGCCGACGGTGGCGATCACCAGGGTCAGCATCAGGCCGCCCCATTGGCTGGTCGCCACGCTGGTCAGGCCAAAAATGCCGCCATTCAGCAGGAAGTAGGCAAAGATCGGGTACAGCACCAGGAAGCCCAGCCCGTACACCGCTTTATGGTGAAAGCGCGAGATGAACAACGGCGCCACGCCGACGATTGCCAGCCACACCGTCAGGTCCACGCGCCAGCGCAGGTCTGTCGGGTAGTAGCCGTACATGAACTGGCCGAAACGCTGCTGGATGAACACCCAGCAGGCGCCTTCCTTGGTGCAGTCGGCGCGGGTGGTGCCCACCCAGTTGGCATCGAGGATGGCCCAGTGCAGGATCGGCGGCACCACCAGGTAGATCAGGTAGAACGCAAACAGGGTCAGCAGGGTATTGAGCCAGCTGGAGAACATGTTCGCGCGCATCCACGCCACCGGCCCGAAGACTTTGCTCGGTGGCGGCATGTCAGGTTTGAAAGTATGAGTGCTCATGCGCTTTTCCTTACCGCTCGATCAGCGCAATGCGCTTGTTGTACCAGTTCATCAGCAGGGAAATGCTGATACTGATCGCCAGGTACACGCTCATGGTGATGGCAATCACCTCGATCGCCTGCCCGGTCTGGTTCAGCACGGTCCCGGCGAACAGCGAGACCATTTCCGGATAACCGATACCGGCCGCCAGCGAGGAGTTCTTCGCCAGGTTCAGGTACTGGCTGGTCAGCGGTGGAATGATCACGCGCAGGGCTTGCGGGATGATCACCTTGCGCAGGGTCGGACCATTGCGCAGGCCGAGGGAATGCGCCGCCTCGGTCTGGCCATGGCTGACCGACTTGATGCCCGAACGCACGATCTCGGCGATAAACGCCGCGGTATACACGGTCAGGGCCAGGGTCAGCGCCAGCAGTTCCGGGATCAGCACCCAGCCACCGATGAAGTTGAAGCCTTGCAGTTTCGGCATTTCCCAGTGCAGTGGCGCGCCGAAGATCAGCGCGCACAGCGCAGGGATCACCAGAAACATCGCCAGGCCCACCCAGAACTTGTGGAACGGCACACCGGTGGCTTCGAAGCGCTTGGTCGCCCAGCGGCTCATCAGCACGATGGCGACGATGGCCACCACAATGCTCGCCACAAACGGCCAGAACCCGTCCGCCATCAGGGCGGCCGGCATGTTCAGGCCGCGGCTACTGACGAAAAAGGTGTCGCCGAAGTTATGGCTGTTGCGCGGCCCCGGCATAGTCAGGAACACCGCGAAGTACCAGAACAGGATTTGCAGCAGTGGCGGAATATTGCGGAAGACTTCCACATACACCGTCGCTACCTTGCTGATGATCCAGTTCTTCGACAGCCGTGACACGCCGACGATGAACCCGAGGATCGTCGCCAGGATCACGCCGATGAAGGTCACCAGCAGCGTGTTGAGCAGGCCGATGACAAACACTCGGGCATAGGTGTCCGATTCGCTGTAGTCGATCAGGTGTTGAGCGATGCCGAATCCGGCACTACGCTCCAGAAAGTCGAAACCGGAGGTGATGCCCCGGTGCTGAAGGTTGGTCTGGGTGTTATCGAACAGATACCAGCCCATCGAGACCACCGCGACAATGGTGATGATCTGAAATAGCCACGCACGCACTTTCGGATCGCTGAGGCTGAGCCTCTGCTTTGGTGCGCCGATTGAATTTTGCATGAAGTGCCCCGCAAATAATGGAACAGAACATCACCCGGTGGTTGGCCCACCGGGTGATAGAACCATCAGCGCACTGGTGGTGCGTATTGAATGCCGCCAGCGTTCCACAGAGCGTTCAGCCCGCGGTCGATTTCCAGCGGAGTGCCCTTGCCGAGGTTTTTCTCGAACACTTCGCCGTAGTTACCCACTTGCTTGACGATCTGCACGACCCAGTCTTTCTTCACTTTCAGGTCTTTGCCGTATTCACCGTCGGTACCCAGCAGACGGGCAACGTCCGGGTTCTTGGTGCCCTTGGCTTCGGCTTCGACGTTCTTCGAAGTGATGCCGGCCTCTTCAGCGTTGAGCATGGCGTAGCCAGTCCAGCGCACGATGGCCAGCCACTCGTCGTCGCCATTACGCACGACTGGGCCCAGAGGTTCCTTGGAAATGGTTTCCGGCAGAACCACATAGTCCTTCGGCGAAGCCAGCTTGCTGCGCTGGGCGAACAACTGGGATTTGTCGGAGGTCAGTACGTCGCAACGACCGGATTCCAGCGACTTGGCGCTTTCGTCGGAGGTGTCGAACGTGATCGGGGTGTATTTCAGGCCGTTGCCGCGGAAGTAGTCGGAAACGTTCAGTTCGGTGGTGGTACCGGCCTGGATGCAGATGGTTGCACCGTCCAGTTCCTTGGCGCTCTTGACGCCCAGCTTGTTGTTTACCAGGAAGCCGATGCCATCGTAGTAGGTGATGAAGCCCGGGAATTTCAGGCCCATGCCCGCGTCACGGGAGCTGGTCATGGTGGTGTTGCGCGACAGGATGTCGATTTCGCCGGATTGCAGCGCGGTGAAGCGCTCCTTGGCGTTCAACTGGCTGAACTTGACCTTGGTCGCGTCGCCGAAGACAGCCGCCGCTACTGCGCGGCAGTAGTCCGCATCGATACCCACGATCTTGCCGGTGGAATCCGGAACCGAGAAGCCTGGCAAGCCATCGCTGACGCCACACTGCACGAAACCTTTCTTCATCACTGCATCCAGGGTTGCGCCCGCCTGGGCAAACCCGCTGACACCGAGTACCGCGGCTGCAGTCACGATAGCCAGGGTGGATTTCAACATCTTCATTCAAACCTCCAGTTTTGCTCTTGTTGTGTCGGAGCGTGAGTCCAGTCGCACCCTTTTGAGGCGTAGTCGACCCGTGTTGGCTTTTTTTGGGGTCAACCGACGTAAGACGTTAGCTATGAGTCTATTAGGAGAAAATCCACGTCATGGAAAACTCACTCTCACCAGTCGGCCGAACGGGCTGTAGCCCTTTCACGTTCGCGAAGCCCCGTACCGGCCCTTGGCGAACATCCATCACCGGATTCATTGCTATCCCACAGTCGGCAGTACACTGATAGTGTTACCGCCGGGCGCGAGATGTGTTGCACCGTTTCTCCATAGCAAAGCCCGTACCACACCGCCTGCCAAAGCGCTTCAACTGCAGGTCAATAGCAAAACTTGTACCCTTGCGACATCTTCTTAACGGATCAACCTGACGCGCACTTGGATCACGCACTTGATGAGCGCGCACGCACAACATTGGAGCAGCCATGACCAACCCCTTGATTCTTGAACCCGTCAAGACCGCAGACGCCTGCGTCATCTGGCTGCATGGCCTGGGCGCCGACCGCTATGACTTCCTGCCGGTGGCCGAAGCGCTACAGGAAAGCCTGCTGAGCACCCGCTTCGTTTTGCCCCAGGCACCGAGCCGCGCCGTGACCATCAATGGCGGTTACGAGATGCCGAGCTGGTACGACATATTGGCCATGAGCCCGGCGCGCGCGATCAATCGCGAACAACTTGAAGAGTCTGCCAACTGGATCATCGAATTGATTGAGGCGCAGCGAGCCTGCGGAATAGACGCCTCGCGGATTTTCCTGGCAGGTTTTTCCCAGGGCGGTGCCGTGGTATTCCACACCGCGTTTCTGAAGTGGCAGGGACCACTGGGTGGCGTAGTTGCCCTTTCTACTTATGCACCGACCTTCAGCGATGAACTGGAGTTGTCCGCCAGCCAGCAGCGCATTCCGGTGCTGACGATGCACGGCCAGTATGACGACGTGGTGCAAAACTCGATGGGACGCAGCGCCTATGAGCATTTGAAGCTGCGTGGTGTCACCGTGACATGGCAGGAATACCCAATGGGTCACGAAGTGTTACCCGAAGAAATTCGCGACATCGGCATCTGGCTCGCCGAGCGCTTGCGCTGAGCGTTCAGGATTAAAAGCGCCCTTTGATCCATCCCCCTACGCCGCGCCCGTTTCTTGCATTACACTGGCCGGCGTACATTCCTTAATCAATTGATGAGATGACCGTGCTCAAAGCACTCAAGAAAATGTTCGGTAAAAGCGAGACTGAGCAACTCGCGCCAGTTCCCAGCCCTGCGTCTCACGCTCCCGGCCACCGCACCGACGGTAATCAGTCTGAACGGGCCGCCACCACCGCGGCACCCAAGCATGAGCCGAAGACCGCAATATCTGCCCAGCCTGCGGCGACAACAGCCCCGGAGCAGCCGCTCAGCGAAACGCCGAAACCCGCCAAACCGCGCCGCGAACCCAAGCCCAAGGCGCCGGTCATCCCATGGAAACTCGAAGACTTCGTTGTCGAGCCCCAGGAAGGCAAAACCCGCTTCCACGATTTCAAACTCGCCCCCGAGCTGATGCACGCCATCCAGGACCTGGGCTTCCCGTATTGCACGCCGATCCAGGCCCAAGTGCTGGGCTTCACCCTCGCGGGCAAAGACGCCATCGGCCGCGCCCAGACCGGTACCGGCAAAACCGCTGCGTTCCTGATCTCGATCATCACCCAGCTGCTGCAAACCCCGCCGCCGAAAGAGCGCTACATGGGTGAGCCGCGGGCGCTGATCATCGCACCGACCCGCGAACTGGTGGTGCAGATCGCCAAGGACGCCGCCGACCTGACCAAGTACACCGGCCTCAACGTCATGACGTTCGTCGGTGGCATGGACTTCGACAAGCAACTCAAGCACCTCGAAGCCCGCCACTGCGACATCCTCGTGGCCACACCGGGCCGTCTGCTGGACTTCAACCAGCGCGGCGACGTGCATCTGGACATGGTCGAAGTGATGGTGCTGGACGAAGCCGACCGCATGCTCGACATGGGCTTCATCCCGCAAGTGCGCCAGATCATTCGCCAGACGCCACCGAAGTCCGAGCGTCAGACGCTGCTGTTCTCCGCGACCTTCACCGAAGACGTGATGAACCTGGCCAAGCAATGGACCACCGACCCGTCGATCGTCGAGATCGAAGCGCAGAACGTGGCCAGCGAAAACGTCGAGCAGCACATCTACGCGGTGGCCGGTGCCGACAAATACAAACTGCTCTACAACCTGGTCAACGACAATGGTTGGGAGCGGGTGATCGTGTTCGCCAACCGCAAGGATGAAGTGCGACGCATCGAGGAACGCCTGGTGCGCGATGGCATCAACGCCGCGCAACTGTCCGGCGACGTGCCGCAGCACAAGCGCATAAAAACCCTGGAAGGCTTCCGCGAAGGCAAGATCCGCGTACTGGTCGCCACGGACGTGGCCGGCCGCGGCATCCACATCGACGGCATCAGCCACGTGATCAACTTCACCCTTCCGGAAGTGCCGGACGACTACGTGCACCGCATCGGTCGTACCGGGCGTGCCGGTGCCGACGGTGTATCCATCAGCTTTGCCGGTGAAGACGACTCCTACCAGCTACCGTCCATCGAAGAACTGCTGGGGCGCAAGATCAGCTGTGAAACGCCACCGACCCACCTGTTGCGGGCGGTTGAGCGCAAACGTCCGCACTGAGTGACGTTGCAGAAACAGGCGCAGCCGGAAACGGACTGCGCTTTTTTTTCGCCCGGCTTTTTTCAACAGGAGCTTGCTCGCTACAACTAAAAGTCCATAATGGACAAATTAGTTTACTTCAAGTCCCGGAGCCGACCATGTCCAGCACGCCCCAAGTGATTACCCAAGCCCAGGCCCGCGAGTATCTGGCGCGAGTCGATGTGCCGCAGATCCTGCGCAAACTGTTCCGCGACCTGGCCGCCGGGCAAGCCGTGCAACCGGCGCAGCAACTGGTGGAATTTCCCCAGGGCGCCGGCGACTTCATCAATTACCTGGGCGTGTTGGCCGAAGACGGCGTGTACGGGATCAAGACATCGCCGTACATCGTCCGTGAACAGGGGCCGCTGGTGACAGCGTGGACGCTGTTGATGTCGATGCAGACCGGCCAGCCGTTGTTGCTGTGCGATGCCGGAGAACTGACCACCGCGCGCACTGCGGCCACCACCGCCGTGGCGGTCGACGCCCTCGCGCCACTCACAGCCAATCGCCTGGCCATCATCGGCAGCGGCAAAGTGGCCCAGGCGCACCTGCATTACGTGAAAGGCCTGCGCGACTGGCAGAGCATCTGCCTGTACTCGCCGAGCGTGAGCGAAGACGCCGAAACCGTGAGCCTGCTGAAAAACATCGAGCCACGCCTGAACATCGTCGACAGTCGCGAAGCTGCCGTTCAGGACGCCGACGTGATCATGCTCTGCACCTCGTCCGCCGGTCCGGTGATCGATCCGTCAAGCCTGCGCAAACCGGCGCTGATCACCTCCATCAGCACCAACGCGCCGCGTGCCCACGAAGTGCCGCCGCAAAGCCTCAACAACATGCAGGTGTTCTGCGACTATCGCCTGACCACCCCGGGCTCGGCCGGTGAAATGCTGATCGCCGCCGAACAACACGGCTGGGACAGGAGTGCGATTGTCGGCGACCTGCCTGACCTGCTAAGCGAGAAAGTCCAGCGTCCCGGCTACGACCGCCATGTGTTCTTCCGCTCCATCGGCCTGGGCCTGGAAGACATTGCGCTGGCCAATGCGATCTATCGCCTGCAGCACTAACCCCCCCTGTAGGAGCGAGCTTGCTCGCGATGGTGTGTCAGTCGACACAGTGGTGCCTGATCCACCATCGCGAGCAAGCTCGCTCCTACAAGGGTACCGAACCATTGGCATCGCGCGTTATCAGGAGACGTTCATGAGCCAGGCAGATTTCATCATCATCGGCGGCGGGATTGCCGGTGCTTCCACGGGTTTCTGGCTGTCGCAGCACGGCCGCGTGATCGTGCTCGAACGCGAATCCCATCCGGCCTATCACTCCACCGGTCGTTCGGCGGCGCTGTACACCGCGGCCTACGGCACCCCGCAAGTGCGGGCGTTGACCTTGGCCAGCCGGGACTTTTTCGACAACCCGCCCAGCGGTTTCTGCGAACACCCGCTGCTGACCCCGCGTGGCGAAATGACCGTGGACTTGACCGGTGACCCGGACGAACTGAACAGGCAATACCAGAGCGCAAAAACCACGGTGCCAGAGATGCAATTGCTCGGCGTCGACGAGGCCTGCGCGCTGGTGCCGATCCTGCGCCGGGAAAAGGTCCACGGCGCCATCTACGACCCGACCGCCAGCGACATCGACACCGACGCCCTGCACCAGGGCTATTTGCGCGGTATCCGCCGCAACCAGGGTGACGTGCATACCGATAGCGAAGTCGTCAGCCTGAGCCGCGACGGCCAGGGTACATGGCACGTCCAGACCGGCAGCCAGACGTTCAGCGCACCGATCATCATCAACGCCGCCGGCGCCTGGGCCGACAAAATCGGTGAACTGGCTGGCGCCAAGCCGCTGGGCCTGCAACCCAAACGCCGTGCCGCGTTCATCTTCGCCGGCCCCGAAGGCGTGGACATCCACCATTGGCCGATGCTGGTCAGCCTCGACGAATCCTTCTACATGAAACCCGACGCCGGGATGTTCCTCGGCTCGCCGGCCAACGCCGACCCGGTCGAACCCCACGACGTACAGCCCGAAGAGCTGGACATCGCCATGGGCATCTACCAGATCGAGGAGGCCACGACCCTGACCATTCGCCGCCCGACTCGCACCTGGGCCGGCCTGCGCAGCTTCGTCAGCGACGGCGACTTGCTGTCCGGCTTCGATCCACAGGTACCGGGGCTGTTCTGGGTCGCGGCACAGGGCGGTTATGGCATCCAGACATCGCCAGCCATGGGCCAGGCCAGCGCGGCACTGGTGCGCGGTGCAGCGCTGCCCGAGTCACTTGGCCGTTTCGGCCTGAATGCCGAAATGCTCTCCCCTGCCCGTCTCGGCTGATCCTGATCCTGATCCTGATCCTGATCCTCAGGTGACGCGCCCACACGATTACGGCACACTTTCAGAGCCCCTTTGATGGGGCGCTGACGCTGCCTGGAGTTCCACCGTATGAACGCCCCCGAAAAAGACTCGGCCCCGAACACTGCGTCGCTGGATAACTTCCGGGCGATCGCCGATGCCATCGCCACACTGTTCTTTCCCCATGCTGAAGTGGTGCTGCACGACCTGCGTACGCAAAAGGTCGACTACATCGCCAACAACCTGTCCAAGCGGGAAATCGGCGACGACTCGGCGCTGGAAGACATGCTCAGCGACGATGTCAGCGAGCGAAACATCGGGCCTTACGAAAAGCTCAACTGGGATGGTCAGAAGATTCGCAGCCTCAGCACGGTGCTACGGGACAGCGAAGGTCGTCCGCTGGCGGTGCTGTGCATCAACCTGAACATTTCGTTGTTCGAAAATGCCAAGGCTGCTTTGGACCTGTTCCTGTCGCCGACCAAGCTGATCCCGCAACCGGATTCACTGTTCCGCGATGACTGGCAGGAGCGGATCAACACCTTCCTCCACGCCTGGCTGCGTGAACGCCAGCTGAGCCTGAATCTGCTGACCCGCGACCACAAGCGTGAACTGGTACTGGCGTTGCACGCCGAAGGTGCGTTCAAGGGCAAAAGCGCATCGAACTACGTGGCCAATGTACTGAACATGGGCCGGGCGACGGTGTACAAGCATTTGAAGGAATTGAAGGGCTAGGCCCTGAGATTTGCACTGACTGTGCGGGCCTCATCGCGAGCAAGCTCGCTCCCACATTAGACCTGCGAACACAGGAACATTGTGGGAGCGAGCTTGCTCGCGATAGCGGACTATCAGTCGCCGTAAATGTCCGACTTGAAATACTTCTCGGAAATCTTCTGGTACTCACCACTGCTGCGAATGCCATCAATGGCCGTATTCAGCTCGCTGACCAGTTCGATATTGCCCTTGCGCACGGCAATCCCGGCCCCCTCGCCCACATACTTCGGATCTTTCAACTCCGGCCCGACAAAGGCATAACCCTTGCCACGCGGCATCGACAGGAAGTCATTGAGCGGAATGGTGTCGGCAAAAATCGCGTCGAGGCGACCGGCGGCCAGGTCCATGTAGATTTCTTCGTTGTTGCTGTAGCGCTTGACGTTGATGCCCTTGGGCTCGAACACCTCGGTGGCATAACGGTCGGTGGTGGTGGCGCGCTGCACACCGACGGTCTTGCCCTTGAGGCTGGCGTATTGGTCATCCACCACCGCGCCATCCTTCATCACCAGGCGCGACGAAGTGAAATAGTACTTGTGGGTGAAATCCACCGACTTCTTGCGGTCTTCGTTGATGGTCATGGACGACAGCGCCATGTCGATTTTCTTCACCTTCAGGGAAGGAATCAGACCGTCGAACTCACCTTCGACCCACACACACTTGGCCTTCATCTGTGCGCACAGGGCATTGCCGATGTCATAGTCGAAACCGACGATTTCGCCTTTGTCGGTTTTCGAGGCGAACGGTGGATACGCCGCTTCAATACCGATGCGCAGGGTTTTCTCGGCGGCGAACACAGAGCTGCACGCCAACAGGCTAAGGGCCAGACCGGTGATGAGGGGGAACTTCTTCATGTTCGTTTTCTCGCGGTTGTTGTTGGTTTGGCAAGACAGAAGAAAAAGCTGAAACGGGTGGAAACCTTTTTTTGTACTTATAATTCCATACTGGACTTTTATGTATTATCCGTCAATCAGGCAAATACAGACCGAACCGGCCGATTGTCGGGTGGTGGATCAGCAAGATTTTTAGTGGTGCCGATGACGCCATCGCGAGCAAGCTCGCTCCCACAGTAGATCTGGTTAAACACAAATTTTGTGTACGACACAGAACCCTGTGGGAGCGAGCCTGCTCCGGGCGGCGTTCCGACGATGACTGACTCAAGAACGCCGCAGAAACTACTGCTTCCAGCGATCCGCCGCCGCATGATCACTGTCACGCCCCTCGACCCAACGCGGTCCGTCACTGGTGTTTTCTTTCTTCCAGAACGGCGCACGGGTTTTCAGGTAATCCATGACAAAGGCGCAGGCGTCGAATGCCGCCTGACGATGGGCGCTGGCCGCGCCGACGAAGACAATCGGCTCGCCCGGCTCCAGGGCGCCGATGCGGTGCAACACTTCCAGCTTGAGCAGCGGCCAGCGCTGTTCGGCCTCGGTGGCTATCTTGCCGAGGGCTTTTTCGGTCATGCCCGGGTAGTGCTCGAGGAACATCCCGGCAACGTCGAGGCCGTCATTGAAGTCGCGCACATAGCCGACAAAACTCACCACCGCACCCACGCCGACATTGGCATCGTGCATGGCGTTGACCTCGGCACCCGGGTCGAACGGCGTGGACTGCACGCGAATCGCCATGGTTCAGCCTCCGGTCACAGTCGGGAAGAACGCCACTTCATCGCCCTCGCTGACCGGTTCGTCGAGCTGGCACAGGTCTTCGTTGCGGGCGCACATCAGGTTTTGCTCGCTCAATACCTCGGCACCGTCTCGCTGGGCCAACAGTGCGCGGACGTCGTCAACGGTGGCGAAATCGCCTTGAACCTTCACCGAGTCCAACCCCAGCGCTTCACGATAACGAGCGAAAAACTTCACGGTAACGTTCATGATTGCTCCGCCTGGAAATGACCGCTCTTGCCGCCGACCTTCTCCAGCAGACGCACGCTTTCGATGATCATGCCGCGGTCCACGGCCTTGCACATGTCGTAGATGGTCAGCGCGGCGACACTGGCAGCGGTCAGCGCCTCCATCTCGACGCCGGTCTGCCCGGACAGCTTGCAGCGCGCCACGATGCGCACCGAATCGTCGCCTTCGGCACTGAGCTCGACCTTGACGCCGGTCAGCATCAGCGGATGGCACAGGGGAATCAGATCGCTGGTTTTTTTCGCTGCCTGAATGCCGGCAATGCGCGCCACGGCAAACACATCACCCTTGGGGTGGCCGCCGCTGACGATCATCTGCAGGGTTTCGGGCAGCATGCGCACCAGCGCTTGGGCGGTCGCCTCACGGAACGTCACAGCTTTTTCAGTGACGTCGACCATGTTGGCGCGACCTTGGGAATCGAGATGTGTCAGCACGGGATTACTCCTGATCAGGAGCATCGATTGTAAACCTGCAGGTCAGATTTCCGCACGCACGATTGTCGGCTTGTCGCAGCCCCTGTAGGAGCGAGCTTGCTCGCGATGGTGTGTCAGGCACCGCTGTGTCGACTGACACACCATCGCG